>SLPR01000379.1 GCA_007131895.1 Bacteroidales bacterium
GAGTCGGTTCATGTCTTCATATATAAAGCAGACATGGCTCTTAATGAGATTGATTATCGCATTGACCAATATCTGTCAAAAATGGATGTGGCCAATGAAAGAATTGAACAGGAGGCACGTAACAGTATCATAAGGATAAAGCAGAAAGTAGCCGGAATAGATGTCAGGCTGGCTTTGCTGGATGATGAAAATTTAATCGGAGAGAGTCCTTTTGATGATTTTCCGGAACAAACCCAGGCAACAGACAGGGTCCGTCCGCCGGTATATCCTTATCCCTATCCGAACATCACAAGGCCGTCAACGACCAGACCACCTGAAGATATTGACGATACAGCCATAGCAGAAATTGAAGAGTATGCAATAGAAATTCATACAGAAATTATCAATGAGTTGAAAGAGCTCAAAGCAGAAATAAATGAATTTATTGATGCAGGTTTTTAAAGCCTGCATCTTCACAAAAAAAAGCAATCGTGCTTTTTGGGAGATATTTCTTTTAGAAAATGTAGTATTACATATTTTAAGTTTGTTTATTAGAAAGGAATCATATTATGTTGAAAACTATCAATCCATTTACCAATGAAATTCTTGCCGAATTAGAATTAATCAATGTGGCAGATCTTGATGATAATTTGGATCGGGCGCAGACGGGTTTTGTAGACTGGCGTCAAACGAGTTTCGATAAACGCAGCCAAATGCTCATAACATTGGCCTCAACGTTGAAAAAGAACAAAGATGCGTATGCCCAGCTTATTAGTCGTGAGATGGGTAAGGTTCTGAAAGAATCAAGAAAAGAAGTGGAAAAATCGGCCATGGTACTTGAGTATTTTGCCGAACATGGACCCGATTATCTGGAAGAAGAAAGAATAAAAGCACAGGAGGGACAAGGATTAATCATCTATGAACCCATGGGCGTTGTGTTGGCAATCATGCCGTGGAATTACCCTTTCTGGCAGTTTTTCCGGTTTGCCGCTACAACACTAATGGCCGGCAACAGCATTCTGCTGAAGCATTCGTCGAATGTTCCTCTTTGCGCACTGAAAATTCAGGAAATTTTCGATGCCGCCAATTTTCCGCCCGGGGTATTCCAAAATCTGCTAACCTCTTCCTCGAATATGAATAATATCATCAAGGATAATCGTATTCAGGCAGTAAGCCTCACCGGGGGATTGACAGCCGGAGCTGATGTTGCAGCCCATGCCGGAAGTCACATTAAGAAAACCGTGCTGGAACTGGGAGGCAGTGACCCTTTTATTGTACTGGATGATGCAGATATAAAAAAAGCAGCTCAATCAGGTGTAAAAGGAAGAATGAAGAATTTTGGCCAGAGCTGTGATGCGGCTAAACGTTTTATACTCCATAAAGATATTGCCGATGAATTTATGGAAGAATTTAAGAAGGAAATGTCTTCCATGGTATTTGGTGATCCCTTGAATGAGGACTCCGATTATGGTTCACTGGCCAGTATAGAACAAAAAGAATTGCTTGATAAGCAGGTAGCACAAACCCTGGGCAAAGATGCAGAAATATTCTGGAAAGAAATGAAAGCTCCGGAGGGAAATGCATTTTTCAATCCGATGATTATCACCAATATCAAATCCGATACACCTGCTTACAAAGAAGAACTGTTCGGACCTGTAGCATCCATTTTTGTGGCAAAAGATGATAATGAAGCCATCATGATTGCCAATGATACCGAATACGGTCTTGGGGCATCCATCTGGTCACAGGATTTTGACCGGGCACGCTCGATGGCAGATAAGGTAGAAGCAGGAATTGTAAATATTAATCATGAAGTACATTCCATGCCTGAACTGCCTTTTGGAGGAGTCAAGAAATCTGGTATAGGAAGAGAAATGGCCGGAGAGGGAATCAGGGAGTTTACCAATAAAAAAGCTTTGTGGTATGAAACGAAATAAATGTTTTTCTTTAAAACGACACCAAATCAGGAAATGTAAAATAGGGGTGCCGTAAAAGCTGTAATTATTAAAGATTGTATAGGAAAACGATTTTCGGAAAATATATTCAAAATCAAAAGAACCCACTCTTATGAACACGAAAGAAAAAATGATTGAGCAACACCTTATGGGGCGTGATATTACTGATGAAAGAGTATTAAGTGCTATGCAAAAAGTGGAAAGAAAAGTTTTCGTTCCCAACGGGCTTAAATACAGGGCTTATGAAGATTCTCCTCTTCCTATTGGTCATGGACAAACCATTAGCCAGCCCTATATTGTAGCCTATATGGCACAGATACTTGAACCCCAGCCCCATGAGAAAGTACTGGAGGTAGGTAGTGGTTGTGGATACAATGCAGCTGTATTGGCCAATCTTTCAGCACATGTATACAGTGTTGAGGTAATAGAATGGCTTGCAGATTTGGCTAAAATGAACCTCAGAGATGCAGGGATAGAAAATGTATCCGTAAAATATGGAGATGGATATCACGGATGGCAGGAAAATGCTCCTTTTGATAAAATTATGCTTACTGCTGCAACACCCCAAATTCCTGAGATGTTAAAAGAACAGCTTAAAATCGGAGGAAAAATATTAGCCCCTGTCAGCAATTCTTATCAAAAGCTCATATTGCTGGAAAAGATGGGAACGAATGAATTCAAAGAACACAACTTGATTTATGTTCGTTTTGTACCTATGACAGGAGAAAGCCAGAGAAAAGAGTAGGTGTTAGTAACTTAAATATCGATTGTTGCTTTTCGCAATAAATGCATGTTTTTTCTATCAACACATCTGATGAGTTTTTAAAGTCCCCAAGCCTGGCTAAAATCAAAACTTCAGAGCTTAACGCACCAAAACTTTTTTAGCGGGCCCTTTTTAATCAATTGCAAGCATGGAGCATAAAAAAAGTTACCCCGGAAATCCCTATCCCCTGGGAGCAACCTGGGATGGAAAAGGAGTGAATTTTGCCATTCACTCCGAAAATGCGACGAAGGTTGAATTATGCTTATTTGATAAGAATGAGTCTAATCAGGAAAATGAAAGGATTTCTCTAAAGGAACGTGCACACGATGTATGGCATGCTTACATACCTGATATCATGCCGGGGCAGTTGTATGGTTATCGTGTTTACGGTCCTTATGAACCTGAAAATGGACACAGGTTTAACCCGAACAAATTATTGATTGATCCTTATGCCAAGGCACTTAATGGTACCATTGAATGGGACGATTCAATTTTTGGATATCAAATTGGACATAAAAAAGAGGATTTATCTTTTAGTGATTCGGATAGTGCACCTTTCATCCCCAAATCAGTAGTTATTGACGAGAATTATAACTGGGAAGGGGATCGGCAGTTAAAAACACCTTATCACGAAACAATTATTTACGAAACCCATGTTAAAGGATTTACAAGGCTTAATCCGGATATTCCTGAAAATTTGAGGGGAACATATGCAGGGATGTCACATCCAAATTCTATTGATTATCTTACAAAACTTGGAATTACGGCCATTGAACTTATGCCAATCCATCATTTTATTACCGACCGGCATTTATATGACAATGGCTTATCCAATTACTGGGGTTATAATACCCTGGGTTTTTTTGCCCCTGATGTCCGGTATGCAAGCAGTGGCACACACGGAGAGCAGGTAGTCGAGTTTAAAGATATGGTAAAGGCGCTGCATAAGGCAGGAATTGAAGTGATCCTGGATGTTGTATATAATCATACATGCGAAGGAAACCACATGGGACCAACGCTCTCATTCAGGGGAATTGATAATTTAGGTTATTACCGGGTAAGTGATGATAAACGGTACTACATGGATTTCACGGGTACCGGAAACACGTTGAATACTTCGCTGCGCAGCGCTTTGCGGTTAATAATGGATAGCCTGAGGTACTGGATACAGGAAATGCATATTGATGGTTTCAGATTTGATGTGGCTTCAGCGCTTGCCCGCGAATTGCATGAAGTTAACATGCTAAGCGCTTTCTTTGATATTATTTACCAGGATCCGCTTATTTCGCAGTCGAAACTTATTGCTGAGCCCTGGGATGTTGGTGAAGGAGGGTATCAGGTTGGTAAATTTCCTCCGGGATGGACAGAATGGAACGGAAAATACCGTGACTGTATGCGCGATTACTGGCGAGGTGGCGAAAGTACATTACCTGAGTTTGCCAATCGCTTTACCGGAAGTTCTGATTTGTATCTCAATAACTATCGCAAACCGATTGCCAGTATTAATTTTATTACAGCACATGACGGCTTTACCCTTAACGATTTGGTGTCGTATAACAAGAAACACAATGAAGCAAACGGAGAAAATAACAAGGATGGATTAGATGATAACCGTTCATGGAATTGCGGTGAAGAAGGGCCAAGCGACGATTCGATGGTACAGGAGTGGAGGAAAAGACAAAAACGAAATTTTCTTACCACTCTTTTCCTCTCACAGGGAGTACCCATGTTGCTTTCGGGCGACGAAATATCCCGGTCCCAGAAAGGCAATAATAATGCTTATTGCCAGGATAATGAAATATCATGGACAGACTGGAAAAATGCAGATACTGATTTATTGGAATTTACCCGAAAACTTATTCATCTTAGAAAGAAACACCCTGTTTTCAGGAGAAGTAAATGGTTTCAGGGCCAACCTGTAAAAGGGGAAGGGCCTAAAGATATTGAGTGGTTCTTGCCGGAAGGTACTGAAATGCAGGATGAGCATTGGGAACATGATAATGCAAGCTCCCTGGCTATTTTTCTTAATGGTCAGGCGGTCAATTTGTTGGGAAAGAAAGCAGAAGAAACAAAAGAAGCAAAAGATGACAGTTTTTATATCATATTTAACGCATCACATATTCCTATTAAATATAAATTACCACCTGAAAATTATGGCAGTCACTGGAAGCTTTTGCTGGATACAAGCAGAGACTTCCTGCATGAGCACGAAAATAATTCAAAGGTAAAGGATAAGATTAAAGTAGAGGGCCGTTCAGTCGTTGTGTTACAACACCCGCTTGCTGCCTCTCAATGATATAAAAATCTTGATTGATCGAAGAAGTCCGGATATAATGTTAATGTTCGATTCGGTAAGGGTATTTTAAAAATGGGCCACAAACATGACCGGAAAACCCCGGTAGATAAATCCAAATCATTATATCCGGTTATGTATGGGCCCATTCAAAAAACACCATACATGCCCCTATCAAATGCCCCAGGGATAAGTTTCGGGCGTAAGTTGATCTTCAGTCGTTGTTTTTACCGGATGTAGGGCCTGGGTTTGATCCAGGTAAATGAATGCATCATAACGCTTAGGAATCAAACTGGGCACATAGTTGCCATAAAAATCCATATCAGGTCTGTAAATTACACCAATGGCTCTATGATTAACCGGGCGCTTAAGTGTCGGATGGGTTTCAATGTCTTCGGTGATAATTAGCTTATCAGCCGCCGAAGATTGATGAAGAATATGCTCCCAGCTATCATAACGAGCTTCAGGTACTTCCATTTTCTGCATTACTCCTCCCCATTCATTGCTTGCCATCACTGTACCACTGTATGAGCCAAATCCGACTGAAACAACATTAGCATCACCCCATTTTTCTCTTGTCAGCTGGCCGACATTCAGCAAGCCACTTTCTTTCATATCTGTGGCCCGTGCATCGCCAATGTGAGTATTGTGCTCCCATATAACAGCTTTTGATTGTGGTCCATGAAAATCGAGCAGTCGTTCCAGCGTTTCGGTCATATGCTCATCACGTATGTTCCAGGAACCGGGACCACCTCCAATCATAGCCCTGAAGTAGCGTTCAGCATTTACAGCTGTCAGTGCATTTTGCTCAATATTAAAGGGACTTTCCGGATCTGTGTTATAGGTGGGAGCCTTATCTCTGACTTTTTGCAACAATTTCACTACTTCATCTTCACAGCTTTCGGGTGTAAAACGTGATGAAGTAGCATAATCAGAGCCTTCCCTGTTATAGGGTTCAAAACATTGCAGGGCATTATTGGCAGCTACCAGGGCGTCCGGGTCGTTTTTCTGGATATAGCTTTTAATTACATCCAGCGACTCCCAAAGACTATAGACATCGAGGCCATAAAAACCTGCCTGTTGAGGATAATTCTTTCCCTGATTAAACTCTTTTAACCATTCCATCAAGGCAGCGATTTCCCAGTTGGCCCACATCCATGTAGGCCACCGGTGGAAGTTGTTTAAAACATTAAGAGCCGTTTTGGTGGAGTTTTCATAGTGCCTTATATACCGGTTAATTCTGTAACAATCCGGCCAGTCTCCCTCTACTCCAATGATTGTAAAACCCTTTTCTTCTATCAGACGCCGGGTAATGCGGGCACGCCAGATGTAGTATTCATGTGTGCCATGGGAAGCCTCGCCAAGCAGAACAATGCGGGCATCTCCAATCCTGTCCATCAGGGGATTCAGGCTTTTGTGTAAATCATATGAATAATCATTGATGAAAGACTGAATTTCCCCGGTTGAGATTTTTTGGGTATTATCATCTGAATATGTCATAATGTAGTTTGTTTACAGAGGTTAAAAAAAACAGCCAGTTGGATTTCATAAACCGGATCCATTCCCGTTTGCAAATATTCGGGCATCTTGCCTGCCAAATAAAGCTATGCGCCAAACTTAGCCAGCTTGTCTGCATATGCCATGGCCAGGGTCATGATTTCCTTTGAGGGTATCATGCCCAACTCTCCTCTAAGAGCTGTTATTTCATCAAAGTTTTTCAGGAAAGGGCCACGGAGACCCGGAGCTTTGATCAAAACAGGCACAGGATGCCAACTGTGTGCACCAAGAGGAGCAGGCGTGGAATGATCGCCCGTAATAACGAGCACATCTGGTTCATGATTTATCAACTGGGGTAAGGCTTTATCCATGGCCTCGATGGCTTTGACCTTTTCTTGTATATCACCATTTTCACCCGTTTTATCAGGATCTTTAAAATGAGTGAATACAAAATCATGTTTGTTTAAAGCACTTACCGTTTCACTGATAATGTCTTCGGGTGCTTTGGGTTCAGAAAAAACTTCCATACCCAGCAACCTGGCAATCCCACGATACATAGGATAACCGGCTACCGCGACCGGATTAAGCTTATAACGCTCATGAAAAGAAGGCCAGTCGGGCAGCTGAGCAAATCCCCGGCTAAGGATCATATTGGCCGGAGATTCGTCTTTAAGTATTTCCTTTACCTGGTCAAAAATGTTCTTTGCAATTTTGGCTGTTTTGCTGTCATTAAAAGGAGGGCTTGCAGGATCTAAAGGTTTTTTACCGGTTTGTTGCGGATCTGTGTCACCAACTTTGTCATCCAGATCTTTTCCCCTCAGCACCA
>SLPR01000513.1 GCA_007131895.1 Bacteroidales bacterium
AAAACAGAGCCATATCAATGATTGCATTTGCCCTGCTTGAATAGATCAAAGGGTTTTGCCGGGATTGCTCAGGAACTTCATCAGATCTTCTTTCACAAATAATTTCCAATACAAATTTTGGAAGAGCGAAAATTCGAATCGCACCAAACACATAAAGCAAACAAAAATTTGTGATTGTTTTTATCTTAAAATGGTTTAGTCATAACTATGAAAAAATTTGACTGGGTTATAATTTGAAAATGCCAACTGTATTTCTATCGGTATTCATGCAGAAAGCAAAAATCAATGTGCTTCATTAGCAAAATCCACTTTAAATCAATTTATCTTATTACAATAAATTGCCTGGTTAAGGTTTTTCCATTATTGTGAAGTTTAAGCAGATATTGGCCTGTTTTCAATCCTGAAACATCAATGGTTTTTTCGGAATTGGCAATTACCCCATTTAATATGATTGCACCCGTGGGGTCGAAAACAAAAAATTCGGTGTTCTTATCCCAATCAGTTCGTATTGTCAAATGATCTTTTACAGGATTTGGAAATAACTCTGCCAAATCTGAGTGGTCCGGATCAAAAACACTTGTTTCAACATCGAACAGGATGTAGTAAGAAATCGTGCTTTGAGTATCTTCGGCGGTAACTTCAACTTTTGTGCGTCGAGCCAGTTGGTCTGGAGAATTAACATCATTGGCAGGAAAAATTTCGTAAGTGGCATTTGGATGATTGGTTTCAGCGGTCACTTCCGGTGCTGAGGTTGCTCCGGGTTCCAATATATAATGATAATGATAGATGTTGGGATCAAAATCAGAAACAGGCTCACCTTCAACAAATATCATGTTTAAAGTAGCATCACCGGAAAGTTCCTCAATGATAAAATAGCCTTTAGACGGATAGGAGGAGGAATAATAGCCGGCTTCATCAAAAGCTTCTATTCTCCACCGGTAATGGCCTGTGGAAAGCGAATGCAGATCTGCCGCATTTAAATCGTATGTGGTTTCCGCACCAGCTGAGAACCTAATTAGTTCATCAGTGCCTTGAGTATTCTCAAAAATAAACTCATAATACACCTCGCCCCCGTCGGGATCCATTGAGTCAGACCAGTAAAAAGTGACCGGTTCCACACCCAATTCCAATGTATCGTTGGGGTAGGGGAGCAAATTGGTAAATTTTGCCGGAACGTTATTTATTGTTTCTTCTGACTCATATTGCAAAATGGCAGCCTGGTCCCCAAAAATAAAAAAGTTGTTGGCATTAACCTTTGTACCTCCGCGGATGTGGGATTCAATAAACCTTGGGAAAATGGGATAAAACTCTTCCATTTCTCCGGCAATTACCCCTTGTCCCTGAGCACCAAAAGCTTTAGCATGAATGCTGTCGGACATAAAAACAAACAAAAGTTCAGCATTGTTAGCCCCGTCAAAAGTCCCTTCAACGGGCTGCCAGTCATTTCCAAAGTTATCTGTGTACATTAACTGAGTTCGGTTTAATGTGGGTCCCCAACTTCCTGATGAGTATCCAAAACGGGCATCAATAAATTGAATGTCGGAAATTCGCCCGGTTTGGTTCCCGGAATCGAATACCAACTCCCAGGAGGTTCCTGAATTGGTTGTTTTAAATAGAAAACCTTGTCCTCCCGAAAACGTATGACCTCCTCCTACAAATACAACATCAGGAGCTACAGCCTCAACGGCATATAACCTATTGCCTGCACTTGCAGGAGGTGGCACAGTTTCTTCCCCCCATAGTAATCCGTCTTTTGATCTAAGGAACTTATTGCCAAAAGTTACGGCAAAAATGTTGTTTTCATCATATTTCGTAATTGATCCAATTTCTTGTTCACTAAGGCTATGTTGTTCACTCCAGGTTTCTCCATTATCTTCGGAATATTTAATAATACCCGTTATCTGACTTTGAATGAATGACATTCCAACTGCCCATACTTTTCCATTGGGGGCACTTTCCATACCATACCATCGATAATTTTCTTTCCCGGGACCATCAATTCTTTCCCAACTGCTTCCTCCATCGGTTGTTTTCATAAAAGCACCCATAGCAAAAACACCAATATCCCCCTCTTCGTTAAGGTATTTTTCTAAAGTTTGAAAACCTGCTATATAGCCTAACTCATCATTGATAAAAGTTCCATCAATAAAAGTTAATACAAGTTCTTCTCCATTTCTAAGGGTTGCTTCGGCAGGAAAAAAGCCATGATTTCCCGCTATAATACCCCGGGATCCGCCAACCAACCACGAGTTGCCATTAGGAGAAATATCAACTCCCGGAAAATTAACTGCAGAAAAATCCCGATTTCCCTGTCTTACTCCACCATATAATTCATACCAGTTGGCCCCGCCATCAACAGAACACAATACCTGACCAAACAATCCGCCGGTAAGAATAGTCTGCCCATCATCAGAAACAACGATGCTTCTTTTAACCTGAACCAAAGAGGATACATAAGGAACCTCTTCGTTGGGCAAAGGATCGAAATCAAATATTTCGTCAACGCGATCCCATGATTCTCCTCCATCGGTGGTTTTTACTATTCCACCAGACAGGGCCCTCCTGTAAGATGCATATCCCGTTTGGCCATTATCAGAAAAAGAAATTGCCGTAATCCCAAAACCCTGATTATTTGGAGGTGTTGGAACCCCTGAAGGAAATCTGTTTTCCCATACTTCTCCACCATCTTCGCTTTTTAAAATCTGGAATGGCATACCCGTGCCATCTACCCCTACGAACATAGCATCACTGGTAACTGTTATTCCCAGATAGGACCAGGTAATCTTATCGTGTGGGTTGGAAATTAAATCCTCTGGAATTTGCAGGTGAACCCAGGTGTTTCCCCCATCATCAGATTTTATTAGGGTTTTTTCTTCACCTGATGCGATTATGCTGTTATCTCCTTTAAAAACAATGGAACGCAAATTGGTATTCGTATTGGTTTCTGATATTTCCCATGAATCACCTCCATTATTCGAAATGGCAATCAACCCGTTAGTTCCGGCCAAAACCAGTATTTCTTCAGATTTTATATCTATCGCTGTAATGCGTTCATAAAAAGGAGTTTCAAGTTTTTCCCAGGTTTCACCTCCATCCATGGACTTTAAAACCATTCCCAGTTGCCCCGCAGCAAAAACCGTTTGTTCAGATGCATATTTTATCGTTTCAATACGCAAGCTATTAAGGTGAGGGTTGCGGAAGGAAAACTCCCCATTCATTTTTGTATTTAACCCTGTCTGCCCCTCTATAGGGTTCTTAACAGGCTGGACCAATTCTGTTTTAGATGGAAGGTCCGGATCACGATCCTTATTTAAACAGTCGACAATTGATTGGGAAAACCCTGAACTTATTGTAAGGATAAAAATTAAAGAAATAAAAAAAGTAATGATTCTGAACATGATTGTTAGTTTTTGGAATTATTAGACAACACAATAAAAAGCAAATCATTGAGTGAAAAAACACCCGTCATTGAAGCAGGGAACATTTGCATTGACCCTTCCTGATAAAAGTTCTGCTAATTATGTTTTTCATTCAGGGCCAATTTTTGTCGCTCTGGAATTAGTATACCTGTATTTTTCCTGAATGGATCTTCTCTTCCGTAATTAGCTGGAGTACATAAATACCTGCTTCAATATTTTCAACATCAATCTTGTAATCATAAAACGAGGAGAAAGTTTCATATACAATGAGCCCCTGCAAGTTAACAACCTTCATTTTGAGAATTGATTTCTCTCGTGATTCAACATTGATCCAGTTTGTTGCAGGGTTAGGATAAACCGAAATACCCTCAGTATAAGAAAAAGAGTGCACATTCACTTCTTGTTCCGGAGTTAAAGCCACAGTTTTGATTGTATCATGCAATACTTCAAAACCATCCACTGTAATATTCTCATAAAAAAGGGCCTGAATTGAATAGGAGTATACCCCCTTTTCTATTCTTTCAAAAACATAATCTCCCTCAGGATTAGTGATTCCTGCAAAACTGATAATTGCTAACCCGATGAACTCCTCGGTTTCTTCATCAATTACATCAAAGGTCACAGTATAATATTCTTTCACATCAAACAAAATACTGTATACATTGACTGTTTCTTCATCTTCAGCCGTAATCGTTATATATGTAGTCCTTTCTTCAGGATTTTCGCTATTGACATCAATTGCAGAGTCAATTTGAACCAAGGCACTTTCGTGAGCCGCTATTGCATTTACTTCCGGAGTAGAAACAGTGCCCTCGGGAAGTTCTTTTTCGTAGTTGAATATTTCGGGCTCAAACCCTTCAATGGTTTCACCTTCTATCGTCAAATCCGAAAGAAACGCATTATCGGATATTACATAAAATAACACACTATACACCCGTGTTGTGTAGTTATCCTCTGCTATAACCGTAATGATTGTAGTTCGTTCGTTGATTTGATCGCTGAAAATATCTACAGCAGGTTCTATTTCAACCTGTGCGTTTTCATCAGAGGCCACTGCTGTAACTTCCGGGGTATCTTGTGTTTCGGGAGGTAATTCCATGTAATAGCTTAAAACCTCGGAATCAAATCCATCAATAGTTGTTCCTTCAACCTTTAAGTCTGAAAGTGAGGCATCATTTGATAAATCGGCAATCAATATCTCAACAATACGAGGGTATGTGGTTGAATAAAGCCCTCCATCATCAGCAGCCTCGACCCTCCATCTGTAAATTCCGGCGTCAACATCTCCAAAACTGGCCATAGAAGCAGAAAAAAAGTTGTCCGTTCCGGTACTGGTTCTGAAAAACTCAACTGTACCATCTACGCTTTCAAGGACAAAATCATAAACAATTTCATCTCCATCTGGGTCAAAAGATTCTGTCCAGGAAAATATTATTTCTTCAGCAGAAATGGTTATGGTTTCACCAGCGTCAGGATAAACATTGGTAAACTTTCCGGGGGCGGTATTGGTTGATTCTCCGGGCAGGTATTGAATAATAGCACTTCCATTGCCTGTAACAAAACCAAAATTGGCGTTTCTGAGATACCCTCCCCAAAGGGTAGCATCGTGCAGACGGGGTTTTGGAGAAAAGTCCTCCAGTCCATTTGCAGCAATTACACGACCATCTTGCCCATAAACGTAGGCTGTAACACTATCTTTCATGGCAATATGGTACATAACAGCAGAGTTGGTGCCATTAAAATCTCCATCAATAGAATGCCATGAATTACCATAGTCATTAGTGTACAGTAGGTGTTCCCGGGTAAATATACCGCCCCATCGACCACTCGCGTAGCCATACCTTGCATCTATAAAGTTTACGTCCATGATTGTCCCCGGATTACCTGAAGTAAATAATGTTGTCCATGAAACACCTCCATCATGGCTTTTTAGCACAAAAGCGTCACCACCGTGTGAAGCATTACCACCTCCTACAATAACAACTTTTGGGGCAAGGACTTCCACGCTTCGGGCATGATTAAAATCATCTGCCGGGGAAGGTAAATCAGACGAGGACCAGGTTTCTCCATCAGTGGTGCTGATAATTTTTTTACCAAAAGTTACAGCATAAATATGGAACGCATCAAATCCGGTTATCATCGCAATTTCCTGTTCAGGAATATCGTATTGTTCTGCCCAGGTTTCACCTCCATCACTGGAATGCGCTATTACACCAATAATTTGCCCATCAATATATTTCATCCCGGCTATCCAAATATTATTTTCTCCGGTTGTTTCCATATCATACCATCTGTAGCCCTCCTGGCCAGGGCCAACCTCCCTGGACCATGTTTCTCCTTCGTCTGTTGTTTTATAATAAGCCCCTACCGCATAGCTCACAATAACTACATTGTCATCCTCATCAAATTCGTACTTATCAACCGTTTCAAAACCAACGGCAAACCCATTGTCTTCATCAATAAAAGCAAGATCCATCAGGGTAATAACTTTGTCTTCCCCGTTTATTAAGGTTGCACCTCCCGGTTCAAGATTATCAGCCCCGGAAATTATTCCTCTGCTACCCCCAACAAGCCATTTCCCTTCTTGAGAGAGGCTAACTCCCCAGAAAACAACGCTGTAAAAATCCCGGTTCCCTTGCCTGACTCCTCCATATATCTCATTCCAGGTTGCTCCTCCATCAACAGAGGCCAGTACTTGCCCAAATCTTCCGCCTGTAACAAGGGTATCTCCGGTTGCAGAAATTGTCAGGGTGCGGATATCCTGTACAGCTGTAGAAATGTAAGGAACATCAGGATTTGGCAACGGTTCAAAGTTTGAAATCTCATTAACCTGCGACCACGAAATGCCTCCATCTTCCGTCTTTATTAATCTCCCGGACAAAAGGCGACGGCAACTTGCATAACCAGTCAGCCCATCATCTAGCAGAACCATATCTGTAGTTCCGGCACCCTGGTTTGACCCCACGTGGTTCATATCAACTACTACCGTATTCCATGTGTCGCCTCCATCCGTGCTTCGTAATATCTGATAAGGCATTCCCAAACCGTCTAATCCAACCAAAATGGTGTCACCATGGGTGCCTATTCCCCGATAGGTCCAATTGGTTTTATTGTGAGGGTTGTAAATGGTATCATCAGGGATGCTCAGTGCTCCCCATGTTGCTCCAAAATCTGTAGAAACTCTCAAGGTTCGATTATTTCCAACGACATAAACTTTGCCATCTTGATGCGAATGAATGGTTTGAATTTGAGCTGAATGTTGATTGTCAGCGCTGATCCAGGTTTGTCCCATATCGTCTGAGTATGAAATCAAGCCATCCGGACCAGCAACCAACCATCTGTTGTTTTCTCCAATAGTTTGAGTTAATATATTGGAACTGAACGGACGGTTCGCTTTTTCCCATGTTGCACCTCCATCCTGAGAAACCATTGTTACACCAAGTTGACCAGTGGCAAAAACCAGGTTATTGTCTACGAAATCGATATTTCTTATTGTAATCCCATGAATGGAAGGATTTCTCCAGGTATAATCTGCAATCTCTCCGGTAATATTTCTGGAATAATCAAACCCGGATTCCTCTTCTGTCAACTTTTGTTCCGGTGTATTGAGATCAATCCTTTCTTCCTTTTGTGTCCAAAAGTATTGAGCAATAAGGGGGTTTGACAAAAACACTAAAAAAGTAATTAACAAGGCGACGAAAAAAGTAGAGAGTTTAATCATTTCGAAAATGTTTGAGGTTTATTCAGTTAATTAATTAATCGCAAAGTAATAGAAAAAGCAGCGAGAAACCTTTTGGGAGGGTGTAAATGTTGTTCGGTTTCGCGAAAACGGACAAGAATAATTATCAGGGAACTCCCATTTTTTTAAGCAATCCAAAACAAC
>SLPR01000439.1 GCA_007131895.1 Bacteroidales bacterium
AAAATTGGAGGGGTTATCTTGGTATGTATAGTACATGAGGTTTCTGAGGATATCTGTTTTCTGATGATAAGCCTTTCCTTTCTTCGTCTGCAGTGCTGCAGAAGTGTCCGGATGATCCTTTAGTGTATCAAGATAACTGTCGTTTTCATAGTTGATGCAGCATTTCAGTTTGGAACATTGGCCGGCAAGCTTTTGCGGATTTAGTGAAAGCTGCTGCGTGCGCGCTGCATTGGTGGAAACCGATCTGAAATTGGTGAGCCAGGTAGAACAGCATAGCTCGCGACCGCATGAGCCTATTCCACCCAGGCGGCTGGCTTCCTGGCGCATGCCTATCTGCCGCATCTCAATGCGCACATTAAAGGTATCGGCAAGCACCTTTATAAGTTCTCTGAAATCTACCCTTTCATCAGCAGTGTAATAGAAAATGGCTTTAGTCTTGTCGCCCTGGTATTCCACATCACTGATTTTCATGTCCAGTTTAAGTGAGGAGGCAACTTCCCTTGAACCATACATGGTCGAATTCTCAAGCTCTACGGCTGCCACCCATTTTTCTATGTCAGTAACTTTGGCCTTGCGGTATACCTTTTTGAACTCTGTTTTATGGATATCAATTTTTTTGTTTTTCAACTGAAGCTTTACGATTTCACCGGCAATGGTAACAATGCCGATATCGTGTCCGGGAGAAGCTTCCACGGCTACAATATCTCCCTCCTCCAGTTGTAAATCGTCGGGAACCTGGAAGAAGTCCTTCCTGCTGTTTTTAAACCGAACCTCTACCAGTTCGCGGGTAGGAAAATTTTTTGGGGGCTTAATGTTGTCAATCCAGTTAAATACATTGAGCTTGGTGCAGGAATGTGCATGCAGCTCTTCCTGCCTTGATGCATTGGGGCGGGGAGCACAACGGCAGCCCCTTGATATGAAGTTGTTATTGTTATTTTCCAATTTGATCTTTTTTGATGTTTGTAAAAAAACGCTGCTGGGCAGAGTGCGAGCCTTCTGAAACCGGTGTTGCAATTCTAACTTTTTTTCCTGGGTTCAGTTGCCCGAAATAATTTATTATCAATTAACAGCAACTACAAAAGTAGTAAATTAATCACTTTTTTGCTGTCTTAAAAATTCGGTACATTTTGAAAGACAAATCTGTAAAGAGAATCTTGGCATTTGCATTCCTTTCTATATGGTATATAGCTTTAGAAAACTCTTCTGTCATTTGCAGGGCAATGTCAGGTTGTAATACTTTGGAGAACTTCTCAATAAATTGATATGCCTCAGCAGGCGCTTTCACCAGGTTGTTGGCCTGGTAATTCATCAGGGTACACTGCCTGAAAATTTCCAGCCCGTAATTCAGCAAAGACTTTTGTCGTTCTCTTCCCATTTTGGCAAGATCATCAATACCTTTGAGAATCTCTTTGAGATCAAAAGTGTATGAATTCCTCATCCAATCTCTCAAAAACCGTGCATAACTCTCTCTTGTGTCGTCATTTTGACAAAGTGCCAGTGCCTGGTAAAAATTGCCATCCGCTAAGAAGGCAGCTTCTTCAGCAAGTTGAGGATCGTAATTGTAAATATCTGAAAGTCCTTTTTTCACCTCCTCGTCACTCAGCCGTGGTATCTTTACCAGCTGCGCGCGCGAAAGTATGGTGGGTAAAATCTGATCATGGGTTTCTGATACCAGGAGGAAAAGGGTTTTTGGAGGGGGTTCCTCAAGGATTTTCAGCAATTTCGGGGCAGCAGAATGAAAAAGCTTTTCAATCATCCATATAATCACAATTTTGTATTCGCTTTCATAGGATTTATACCCCAAAACCCTGATGATTTCATTGCAATCGGCCGCATTGATAATGCCCTGTTTGTTTTCCATGCCAATGTGAGTGTACCACGAATTCAGGCTTACATATTTTGATTCCAGCAAAAATTCCCTCCATTCGGTAATATAGTCCTTGCTCATAAAAACTTTATCACCCTGCTTTCTGGAAGGGTTGGGGAAGAAAAAGTTAAGATCCGGATGGGCCAGTTTGTTGAATTTAATGCATGAGCTACACGTCCCGCATGCATCTTCAGGCCCGGGATTTTTACAGGAAACATACCTTGAATAAGCAATGGCCATGGCAAGTTTTCCACTGCCTTCCGGGCCTAAAAACAGCTGAGCATGGCTTATACGGCTTCCTTTGATGTTGTTAATGAGTTTTTTTTTGATAGATCCCTGACCTGCAATATCCTTAAAAAACATGAGTTGCTTTATTTGTAAGCCTCAAAAATACCAAGATTTAGCCTATCGCAGCAAATAAATACCAGAATTGTGTTGTTCACAACCCAGATAAAGCGTTAAAAAAAAACAAATGATATCATTCCGTAAAAATACGCTTGATTTTGTGAGAATTTCAATCGTTTGCGAACGCTTTTTGGAGAAAGTTGTTAACAACTTTGCTCTTTTGAAGCCCTTTAATGATGGGTGATTCATAGTTTTTAGCTGTTGCGTGTTGGTAAAAAAAGGGTGTTGGTATAAGAAAATAACAAATTAATCAGTACATTTGCAAAGTGTGAAGGATCAAAATACAAGTCCGTTTTGCAAGTTAAAAAATAATGTACCTTTGCAGGCTGATTTGCTTTCGCAAAATTTAGAAATTATGAGACAACAAAAAATTGTTAAACTTCTGCTGGTTGTCGCAGTTCCCCTCCTCATTTTTGCCGGCTTGATATTTACGAACAGGTCTGTATCTGTGGAGGACGCGATTGAGCAGGAAGAAGTAGTAAACAACAATGATTTGCCTGCCATTCTCGAGAGAGGTGTGATTAAGGCAACCACGGATTACAATTCGACCAACTATTTTGTTTACCGTGGCCAACCGATGGGCTTTCATCTTGAATTGCTGAAAATGTTTGCCCAGCATATCGGAGTAGAACTTGAGATTTTCGTTACCAATGATTTGAACGAAAATTTTGAATGCCTCATGTCCGAAGGCGATTGCAATATTATTGCCATGGACCTTACTGTTACACGCAGTCGTCGTGAAACACTTTCATTTACTGAACCCCATAGCCAGACACGACAGGTACTGGTTCAGCGTCGTCCCGATAGCTGGTATCACATGCGTTCTTCCGAAATTGAAGATTACCTTGTCAGAAACCAGCTGGATATAGCAGGCAAAACCGTGCATGTGCACCGGAATTCTGCCCATAAAATACGTTTGAGAAACCTTATGGAAGAGATTGGCGATACCATATATATCGTTGAAACGGACTATGAACCTGAAATGCTCATAGAGAAGGTTGCCAACGGTGAAATTGAATATACTGTAAGCGACGAGCATGTGGCACAGGTAAACCAAACCTATTATCCCAATATTGATATACATACGCCTTTGAGTTTTACACAAAATCTCTCATGGGCTGTGCGTCACGACACGCCTTTGCTCAAAGCTGCCATTGATGAATGGATGAGCGATTTTAAGAATACGCGGCAGTATTCCAATCTCTACAATCGCTATTTCCAGAATCCAAGAAGTTCACTAATGGCCAAAAGTCCTTATCACTCTTTAGGTGGAGGACGAATTTCAGTTTATGATGATCACTTCAAACGATTTTCTGAAATCGTAGGTTGGGACTGGAGACTGATTGCTTCACTGGCTTTCCAGGAGTCGCGCTTCAATCATGACGCAGTTTCATGGGCAGGTGCTTTTGGTATTATGCAGTTGATGCCCAACACAGCATCTATGTACAATGTGACTCAAACCTCCACTCCCATTGAAAATATTGTTGCCGGAGTTAAATATCTTGACTGGATTGATCAACGCCTGAGGAATGTTATTACCGATGACGAAGAGCGGATAAAATTTATTCTTGCTTCTTATAATGTAGGCTTGGGACATGTGCTGGATGCACGCCGGCTTGCTGAGAAATACGGTAGGGATCCTAACGTATGGAAAGATAATGTGGATTATTTTGTGCTCAATAAATCCAAGCCCAAGTATTACCTTGATCCGGTTGTAAGACACGGGTATGCAAGAGGTTCAGAACCCTATAATTATGTTTATGAAATTCTTGAGCGTTATGAGCATTATCTTAATGCGGTAGAAGGATAAGAAATTTTAAATTCCTGAAAAAAGAAAAGAGGCTGTCTCCGGAATGAGGCAGCCTCTTTTCTTTTTAGCGAGGGGATGGCTTTATATCCTCATCCTCTGGCAGGTATTGTAAGGATATGACTACAGTTCCTGTCCTGACCAGGATTTCAAGACTCCCATTAATGGGCTTCCAGCCAGTTGTTCCCTGTATTCATGTCGATTTCCAGGTCTACTTCAAGCTTCATGGCGTTCTTCATGTTTTCAGCCACAATTATTTTCAGCGCCTCCAGTTCGTCTTTTCGCGCATCAAAAACCAATTCATCATGCACCTGCAGTATCAGTTTTGACTGAAGTTTTTGTGCTTGCATGTCACGGTAAATGTTTATCATGGCCAGCTTGATCATGTCGGCGGCAGAACCCTGAATGGGCGAATTGATGGCATTGCGCTCGGCATACCCCCTGACTGCAGCATTACCGCTGTTGATATCGTTGAGATACCTGCGACGTTTCATGATGGTTTCCACATAGCCATGCTCGCGGGCAAAAGCAATGGTTTCATCCATGTATTTTTTAATGCCGGGATATTCTTTGAAGTAGTTTTTTATGATATCAGCCGATTCATCCCTGGGGATATTCAGCCTTTCGGAGAGTCCAAAGGCAGAAATGCCGTACACAATCCCAAAGTTTACCGTTTTTGCTTTACGGCGCATCTCGCGGTCTACATCCTCAAGGGCTACTCCGAAAACTTTGGCTGCGGTAGCCGAATGGATGTCATGACCTTTTTTGAATGCTTCTATCATGGCTTCATCCCCGCTGAGTGAAGCAATAATCCTTAGCTCAATCTGGGAATAGTCGGCCGCCAAAAGGATGTGCTCACTGTCTGCCGGCACGAAGGCCTTCCTGATTTCGCGCCCCTGTTCTGTTCGGATGGGAATGTTCTGTAAGTTGGGATTGTTGGAAGACAGCCTGCCAGTGGCAGCAACCGTTTGGTTAAAACTGGCATGTAGTCTGCCGGTTTTTTCGCTGATAAGCTTGGGGAATGAATCAACATAAGTTGACTTAAGCTTGGTTAACGAACGGTAATCCAGTATTTTCTGAACAATTTCGTGTTTGGACACAAGTTTGGAAAGTACATCCTCACCGGTACTGTATTGTTTGGTTTTGGTCTTCTTTGCTTTGGCTACAATCTTCAATCTGTCAAACAGCACATCTCCCAGTTGTTTTGGGGAGCCAATGTTGAACTTAAAATCAGCCAGTTCGTAAATCTCTTTTTCGATGCGTTCAATATCGGTCTCCAGTTTTATGGAGAACTCTTTCAGTGCTTCGGTGTCCAGCTTAACTCCATGGCTCTCCATGTTTGCCAGCACATAAATCAGGGGAGTTTCCAGCTGGTGAAACAGTTGGGTAAGCCCTGATTTTTCCAGTTCGGGTTCAAAAACCTTCCTGAGCTTTTGCGTTACATGGGCATCTTCGCAGGCATAGGCTGTAAGGATATCAGCAGGCACATTGCGCATGCTTTTCTGGTTTTTCCCTTTCTTCCCGATCAGCGCCTCAATGCTCAATGGTTTATAATTGAGATATGTTTCTGAAAGGACATCCATATTATGACGCATGTCGGGCTGCAAGAGATAATGAGCAAGCATAGTGTCAAAAAGTTTTCCCTGTACCTGTATGCCATAGTTTTTCAAAACCCCGATGTCGTATTTCAGATTTTGTCCGGTCTTTTCAATTTTTTCATTTTCAAAAATCTCTTTGAAAAGCTCAGCCCTTTTCGCGGCATCCTCAGGCTTTTCGGAAAATGGAACAAACCATGCTTTTCCCGGCTCAATACAAAAGGCAATTCCCACGAGCTGTGCTTCATTTATCTCCAGGGAGGTAGTTTCTGTATCAAAGCAAAACGAAGCTGATGCGCTCAACTCATTGATCAGCTTTTTGATTTCCTCATCGGTATCTATAGTGATGAATTGATTTTCTTCCAATATCCGGGCCACCTTCTTTTTCGTCAGTTCTGCGGGGTCTTCCATGGCGTCAGTGCCGGCAAAGAGGTCCATCTGGCCCTGCATTTGGGCTTTGGTGGGCATGGCCGCAGGGGCTTCTTCTTTGATGTGCTCAAAAACACGTTTGGCATAGTTGCGAAACTCCAGCTCTTCAAACAGTGGTATCAGAATTTCAGGGTTGGGGTCTTTGATTTTAAACAATTCCTCATTCCATTCAACAGGTACGTCCAGAATAATGGTGGCCAGGGATTTAGACATAAGTGCCTGCTGAGCATATTCTTTCAAAGATTCGCGACTTCGTTTTTCTGCAACGTCATCTACATTCTTAAGAATATTTTCAATGGAGCCAAATTCTGCAATCAGCTTTTTGGCCTTTTTTTCTCCTATGCCGGGAACTCCGGGAATATTGTCCGACGCATCGCCCCAAAGACCCAGGATGTCAATGACCTGTTTGGGTTTTTGGATGCTGAACTTTTCGCACACCTCTTTGATTCCCCATATTTCCGCATCGTTGCCCATACGGGCAGGCTTGTACATGAAGATGTTTTCGGAAACCAACTGTCCAAAGTCTTTGTCGGGAGTCATCATGAAAACAGTAAAGCCGTCTTTTTCTGCCTCTTTGGCAATGGTGCCAATAATATCGTCTGCCTCATAGCCTGCCAGTTCAAGAATGGGGATGTTAAATCCTTCAATGAGTTTTTTGATGTACGGAATGGAGTTGATGATGTCTTCCGGTGTATCCTCCCTGTTGGCTTTGTAGGCGCTGAAGTCGGTTTGCCGTTGTGTGGGGGCAAATGCATCAAATGCCACGGCAATATGGGTGGGCGATTCTTTTTTTATCACTTCCAGCAGTGAATTGGCAAACCCCAGCATAGCGGATGTGTTCAGTCCTTTTGAATTGACCCTGGGATTGCGGTTAAGCGCAAAATAAGCCCGGTAAATAAGGGCCATGGCATCCAGTAAAAAAAGTTTTTTCGTTTTATCTGACATATACTTGTTTGTTTATTTGGAATCCAAAGATAGCTCTAATGGCTGACAAGAAAAAAACACATTTTTATAAATCTGTCCTGCTGCTGGTTGAATCTTCTAAAATCAAAATACCGGAAACAGCATGAAAGCTGAATCCGGCATTGTTGAGTGTTGAGCTCTTTGATGCTTAACCGGGATGACTATTCTTCCCAGTCAAAAGAAATGATTCCTTCGG
>SLPR01000292.1 GCA_007131895.1 Bacteroidales bacterium
CAACAATGCTCCGGCAGTGGTACCTATCAGTACACCTAATAATACTTTTCCTGTTTTCATCTGTCTATATTTTTATTAATTTGGTTAGATGGAGCTCGCCAACAATACTCTGACTGCATGTTTTACCAATGCTGCGAATTATAATCATCCGCGTGTGTGTCAATAATTATTGTCATGGCTCGGTTCATGGCTATTCATTTTTGATGAGAGAATAATTTGCAGCGAAAATAGCCTTAACATCCTTGCACAAAAAAAAGAATATACCAATTGGGAATCAGACATTATGAATGAAGATAAAACTATTCAAATTGCATTCGTCCATCAAAAAGGTGGTTTTAAATAAAAAGGCAGTATTTCATCAAAATAGATCATGAGCAAGAGTTTTTTTATATTACTTTGTATTGCAGCGTTACTAATCTCTTAATACGCATTCATGTTTGGAAAAAGAAAAATTCTGGAATTCACAATCCACTTACTAATCTGGGTGGGTCTGTACATCTTTGCCATCCTCTTTATTCGAACCATCGGTCCTTTTAATAAAATAGACAATACCCTTTTCTGGCCTGTAACCACAGGAACGATTATCAATGCAATAATTTTTTATACTATAGCCTTCGGGTTGATTCCCCGATATGCCAACAGGGGGCAATTGAGCAGGTTTGCATTGTGGACACTGGCAATTTTTACCGGGTTCACGCTGCTGGAAACATTTCTGGATTACAATTTTATGGTATGGGTATACTCAGACAGTCGTGAGGGGTTCGCTGCTATGTTTATTACCAATGGAGTAGTACACCTGATATTTGCTTCTGTAGCCCTGGGGTATGGGTTTACACGCAACTGGCTCATTTCAGAAAAAAGGAAGCAGGAGCTGGAGAAAGAAAAACTAACCGCCGAGCTGAATTTTCTGAAGACACAGCTCAACCCCCATTTTCTGTTCAATGTACTCAACATGGCCTATTCCAGCGCAAACCGAAAAGGAGATGACCAGACTGCCGGTATCATCGGGAAACTTTCGGTTTTAATGCGTTATATGCTCTACGAGAGCAATGTCAATAAAATTGAGGTAGAACGTGAAATTGAATTCATCCGCAATTATATTAACCTTCAAAAAATGCGGTTTTCCAAAGATTTACCCGTAACAGTGAATTTCTCCATTCAGGGCAATTACAACGGGCAGCGCATTGCCCCGCTTATTCTTATTTCATTTATTGAAAATGCTTTTAAATATGGAGTAAAACTCGAAAGGGAGTCTGAAATTACGCTCAACATGAATTTCCACAACGGAGAAATGGAGTTTTACATCAGCAATGATGTTTTTACACCTGTGCAGCACCCCCCAAAAAAAGCCTCAGGAATCGGCCTGAAAAATACCCAAAAGCGTCTCTCTATCATTTATCCGCACCGACATAAACTCAACATCGAGAGCAAGCCGGACAAGTTTAGTGTAAAGTTGTTATTAACCCTTGACTGAAAACATTATGAAGTGTGTAGTGATTGATGACGAACCTTTTGCATTGGACCTGATAAAGGATTACATTTTGCGCACTCCCTTTCTGGAATTGACAGCAGAATTTAACAATCCCTTCAAGGCGCTGGATTTCATTAACAGGGAGAAAGTTGATTTGCTGTTCCTTGACATCAATATGCCTGAATTATCAGGGATACAACTCATTAAATCACTTCACAACCCTCCCCTGGTGATATTTACAACAGCCTACAGCGAATTTGCCGTAGAGAGCTACAACTATAATGCGGTGGACTATCTGCTCAAACCCATACCTTACGAACGCTTTCTCAAAGCTGTCAATAAAGCATCTGCTATCAAACAACCCGGAGTAACAAAAGCTACTCCGCCTGCCAAGTCGGAAAAGCCTGATGAGAGAGCCTGTTTTTTCATCAAAAGCGGACATCAGCAGGTGAAGATTTTTATTGATGAGATTTTATACATTGAGGCGGCCGGCAATTACATGAGCTTTGTTACTGCTGAAAAAAAGATCATGTCGTTGCTCAGCATGAAAGAGGCTATGGATTTGTTGCCGGAGGGTCGTTTTGTAAGAATCCACAAATCATTTGTAGTTGCCATTGACAAAATCGGAGCCATTGACCGCCACGAGGTAACTGTTGCCGAAAAGAAAATCCCCATTGGCGTGACTTACCGTGAGCATTTTCACAGGGTCATGGGAATGTCTTGACAGATAATTAACTTCAGTATTACCAGGGCAACATTGAACATTTCACCTTACTTTGTCTTCCCATGCACATCAGCCACGGCACGTCCCGAGGGGTCGGCATTGCTGCCAAAGGTGACATCCCAGGCAAGTGCCTCGGCTGTGCTGCAGGCAATAGAGGGTACCGACGGCACACATGCTGCCGCTTCAGCTGAAGGAAAATGCTCACTGAATATTTCCCTGTACATATATTCCTCTTTGGTCATGGGCGTATTAACAGGAAACCGGAAGCCGGCACTGGCCATCTGTTCATCCGTAACTTTCTCACCGGCCAGTTGCCTCAAAGTATCGATCCAGCTGTAACCTACTCCATCTGAAAATTGCTCTTTTTGTCGCCAGGCAACACTTTCGGGCAGATAGTCTTCGAAAGCCTTTCTCACCACCCATTTTTCCATGCGACCGGGTTGCGACATTTTATCCTGGGGGTTGATACGCATGGCCACATCGATAAATTCCTTGTCGAGGAAAGGAACCCGTCCTTCTACCCCCCAGGCTGCCAGCGATTTATTGGCCCTGAGGCAATCGTAAAGATGCAATTTGCTGATTTTCCGGAGGGTTTCTTCATGCAATGCACGGGCATCGGGAGCTTTGTGAAAATACAAATACCCGCCGAATATCTCATCAGCCCCCTCACCGGTTAGCACCATTTTGATACCCATGGATTTGATTACGCGCCCCAGCAGGTACATGGGTGTTGAGGCCCTTATAGTAGTAACATCATAAGTTTCCAGATGGTAAATCACATCGCGAATGGCATCCAGCCCTTCCCGGATGGTATACTTAATTTCATGGTGAACCGATCCAATATGGTCAGCCACCTTTCTGGCCGCAATCAGGTCGGGAGAGCCTTCTACCCCGATTACAAAAGAGTGCAGTTGAGGCCACCAGGCTGTCTGGGTATCTTCCGATTCAATCCTGCGGGCAGCATATCGTTTGGCAATGGCCGAAATAATGGATGAGTCGAGCCCGCCGGAAAGCAATACCCCGTATGGCACATCCGACATAAGCTGACGGTGCACAGCATCCTCCAGGGCTTTCTTCAATTCCTCGATACTGGTGGGATTGTCTTTTACATTTTCATAATCCATCCAGTCTCTTGTATACCATCTTTGAGGTTCACTGTCAAGATTTGTCATGTAATGCCCTGGAGGAAATTCACGAATACGGGTACACTGACCCTCAAGGGCTTTTAACTCCGAGCTTACATAAAACTGACCAAACTGGTCCCAGCCCATGTATAATGGAATGATACCAATATGATCACGGGCAATGAGATAGCTGTCGTTTCCCACATCATAGAGTGCAAACCCAAAGATACCGTTCATCTCTTCAATAAAGGCGGGCCCCTGTTCGCGGTAGAGTGCCAGGATTACTTCACAGTCTGAATGGGTGAGGAATTCATAATTATCGCCAATTCTTTTGCGGATTTCGCGATGGTTATAAATTTCACCATTTACCGACAAAATCAGTTTCCCATCTTTACTTTTAAGCGGTTGCCCACCCGACTTCGGATCGACAATGGACAGACGTTCATGGGCAAGAATGGCCCTGTCGCAGCTAAACACCCCGCTCCAATCAGGCCCGCGATGTCGCACTTTTTTAGACATTTCGAGGATTTGTCCCCTTAGAACTTCATGATTGGTTTTTATATTGAAAACACAGGCTATTCCACACATTTTTGTTTTGGTTTTGATGAATACGACAAATTACAGCCAGCAAGTTTTTGGCAAACCTGCAAAAGTAAAGATAATATTAAAACACATAACTGGTATTTGATACAATCCTTTAAAACTAACACATCGGTTTCACTGTGTTAAAAAAATCATGTATTTTTACGGACGTTAAATGCGTTCCTGGTTATTCCTTTAGACAATTAATCCGATGAAGTACACCTGGTTCAGAGCCGCCAAATGGCTTGCAATTTACTTTTTCCTTGCTCTCATTCCCATTATCATAGCTCTTTCAGCTACACTCCCCCTTTACCGGAGCTTTGCCATTGAAGCAGGAGTTGCCATGGGCTTTATGGGCCTGGGAATTCTGGGGTTGCAGTTTTTATTTACCGGCAGGTTTAAGCAAATAGCTCCTTCATACGGAATGGACAACCTCTTGCAATACCATCGTGAAATGGGTATCATTGCCTTTTTGTTCATTCTTACCCACCCTGTCATCCTTCTGATAACAGAACCTGATTTTCTTTCTTACTTTAATCCCGCAGAAAATCTTCCCAGAGCCGCAGCATTGGTTGTGGTTTCCATTGCCATGATAATGTTGCTTGCCTCAAGCTTATGGCGACTTAAGTTTGGGCTGAGTTATGAAAAATGGCGCTTAGTTCACGGCATATTGTCACTGGCTGTTATTTTCATTGGTGTGGTGCACAGCATCCAGGTAGCCCATTACCTCAACTCATTGTGGCAACAAATTCTTCTTGCTTTCATTTTTGCATTTTACGCTTATCTGGTCATCCATACCCGCCTGGTAAGACCATGGCTGAGCAAAAGAAAACCGTGGGAGGTAACTGCTGTCATCCCGGAACGTGATGAATGCTGGACCCTGGAGTTAAAGCCCATAAATCATAAGGGGTTACAATTTGCCTGCGGACAGTTTGTATGGATAACACTGGGACCAACCCCTTTCTCTCTCCAACAACATCCTTTTTCTGTTGCATCGGTATGCGGAGAGTCTACCATAAAACTGACAGCCAAAGCATCAGGAGACTTTACTTCAACCTGGAAAGACATCCAGCCAGGCACAAGAGCCTACCTGGAAGGACCCTTCGGATCTTTTACCCCGGTAAAAGAGAAGCATCTTTTTATGGTCATGGGAGGAATTGGCATTACGCCTGCCATGAGTATGCTCAGAACCATGGCAAAGGAAGCAGACCAGAGAGAGGCAGTGCTGATTTATGCCAACCCAGACTGGGAAGGCGTTACTTTTCGTGAAGAACTTGATGAAATTGCCCGGAAAATAAACCTGAAGCTGGTAAATGTTCTTGAAAACCCGCCCGAAAACTGGAAAGGTGAAACGGGGATGATCAATCCGGATTTACTCAGCAGACATTTACCGGCAAATACCGGTGATTTTGCTTACTATATTTGTGGTCCTAAACCCATGCAGGATGCTGCAGAATTAGCAATCCGGGATTTGGGCATCGATTGGAGAAGGGTGTATTCCGAACGTTTTGAAATTATCTAATCATGAAAAAACACAAAAAACTTTTTTACAAATCCATCCGGAGAGCGGCAGATTTGGTGGGGATTATTCTGGTACTTCTGGCCCTTATTTTTGCTTTAAGAGGCTGGTAAAAGGCTGTTAGCCAAAATGAAACGCTAAGGTATCATCTGTTCACCAGTGCATCCCAGGCTTTCTTAAAACCTTCTTTCAGCGTTTCCCATTGGTTATCAGGGGATTCATCCAGTTCAATTGCTTTGATTTTGGCTTCTTCAATTTTTCGATCAAGGGCTTCAACTTCCTGCTGGTGTCCTTGTTTTTTATGATCTGGAATACTATCCGATCGGGACATTAATGCAGCAAGTTCCTTGCCCCATTCATTAATGCCTTTTTCCATTTTGCTTTTAAAATCTTCCTTACTCATAGCAGATAGATTTTTTTGAAAGTGATGACAATAAATAGGTTTCAATAGAGAAACGTCTGCCATTTGCGATTGTTTATCAAGGATTTTTTTTCGGAATTAAATCCCTGTGATAGAATGCATTGAAATTACTCAAATGGGCGCGATCAGCTTTTGGAATAATTAAAGCACAATGCAGGCATGCCAGAGAAGTATGTCTATTTTTTTCTTTTCTTAAAGGGTTTGCCTTTGGTTGCTAATAAATCTGTCTCGCGGTCCTTAAGCAATGTCTTCCAGTCGTGATTCCCGGCTTCGGAAAAGTCGATGGTTGCCTCATAGTCTTCCCGGCTCACCTCCATGATAGAAACAGGCTTATCGAGGTATCCTTCAATTTCTTCCAGCAGTTCTTTTTCCTGCTCACTGCAGAAAGTGATAGCAATCCCCCTTTTCACCCCCCTTCCGGTTCGCCCCACACGGTGCACATAATTTTCAGTAGCATCAGGCAAATCGTAGTTTATAACATACTCCACATTGGGAATATCTATGCCGCGGGCACTCACATCGGTGGCAATGAGCACTTTGTTTGTTCCCTCCCTGAAGTTTATCATCACCTGCGATCGTTCATCCTGCAATTTGTCTCCATGTATGGTTTGGGTGGAAATACCAACTCTTTCCATGGCTTTGGCCACCCGTTCTGCCCTCACTTTGGTGCGCACGAAAACAAGGATCTTGCTTTCAGGATTTTGCTGTATGAATCTTTCCAGGAAAAAACGTTTGTCATCCATCTCCACAAATGCCACGGCATGGTCAATATTTTTGGAAACAGGATCTTTGGGAGATATCTGAATGCGCACCGCATTGCTTACCAGCTCATAGGCCAGCTTTTTGATGGCTTCGTTAATGGTGGCTGAAAAGAAAAGCGTTTGTCTTCTTTTGGGAAGGCGTTTGATCAACTGACGCATGTCGTTGATAAAACCCAGTTCGAGCATGTGGTCAGCTTCATCCAGGATGAGCATTTCCACCCTGTTGAGAGACAGGTACCCCTGACTTACCAGGTCGAACATACGCCCGGGTGTAGCAACGAGAACATGGATGCCCTTCTGGAGTTTTTGTATCTGGGGGTCTTGTTCCACTCCACCATACAATCCCAATACTTTGAGGCCCGTACCTTTCATCAGCTGTTCGAACACCCCTGAAATCTGAATGGCCAGCTCGTGGGTAGGAACCATTACCAGGCATCGTATGCCATACTCCTCCCCAATCACTTTGCGGGTGGAAAGGATTTGAATAACCGGAATTCCAAAAGCAGCTGTTTTGCCTGTACCTGTCTGGGCTATGGCAAGCACATCTTCACCACGCATTATTGGGGGAATAGCTTTGAATTGAATATCAGTGGGCCTGCGGAATCCCTGGCTTTCTA
>SLPR01000295.1 GCA_007131895.1 Bacteroidales bacterium
GAAAGGCTCGGTGCAGGGATATCTGGTTACTGCCCCGGCCATTCTGGTTATGCGGCTTGTGGGTGATGAAGGATCGCTGGGCCTTATACAAAGTGTCAGTGGTATACTTACAGCCATGCTGCTCTACGTGCTGGGCAGGGTAGCAAAACCTAAGCACAGGCTTTATATCTTTTCTGCCGGTATTGTGGTGTTTTTTATTGGAGCACTCACCAATCAGATTCTTTTTTCTGCCCTGGGTGTTATTGTATTTGTCCTGTGTAAAGTATTGTTTATGCCCTTGCACGATATTGCCTATTTCCCCATTCAGATGCGCATCATTGATGTGTTGTCCGTGAAAGAAAACAGAAGTGAATTTGCCTATATTTTCAACCATGAATTTGGATTGTATGTGGGAAGGTTCCTGGGGCTTGTACTTTTTATTTATCTCGCCTTTTATGTTTCAGAAGTGGTGGCCCTGCGATATTCATTGTTGATTATAGCTGCTATTCAGCTCATAAGCATTCCCCTGGCTCGTAATATTATCAATCATACCAACCGAACCATTGACAAAGTGAAAGAGGACAATCCCAACCTGGATGCCCCTAAGCTGACAATCTGAAAACCTGAAAGACAATGAAGGAACTAAATTCAAACTATAATATTATTGTTATGCTACGAAACTCCCGATTCGCAATAATACTTACGGTCGCAGCAATTCTGGCAGTCTCCTGCACCGAAAAAGAGAATCCGGTTGAGCAGGTATCCATCAACAGGGTGGAAACCATGCCTAATCTTCCTGAGCCCTACAAAATGCTAAACTGGAAAGAAGTGGCTCAAAACTTTGATCGCTATGTTTTTGACCATACGCTCAGGGGAGAATACTTGCCCTTTATCTGGCTCGACAATAGTCAGCGCAATTTTCCTCAGGAAACTTTCGGGCTGTTCACTGCCATTGGGGATTTGCGTCAGGGACCAGAAGTCTATAATGGTGAGTTTCATGAAGCCATCAACAGTTTGGGAGCTCTTATGAGTGCGGGTTTGGTTGGTATAGATAAAACAAACCAGGATGGGTATAACTATGTAAAAATGGTTCAAAACTATTTCAATAGCGACAATGGCTGGAATATCATCATGAACAACACATCAGAAAGAGTGGGTAACCTGGGGGGTGGGTACGCCCGCGACTGGTGGTACGATGTCTTCCCCAATGTGCTATACTGGGCCATGGCCGATTTGTTTCCCGATGTGGAGCGAACCGATAGCATATTGCGTATTGTTGCCGATCAGTTTTACAAGGCTGACTCCGTGCTTGCCGGAAATTATCATTACTCATTTTTCGATTATTCAGCCATGGAAGGTCGCCGCAGCCATATACCATTTCAGGAAGATGCGGCAGCCGGTCATGCCTGGGTATTGCTTGCTGCTTACCAGAAGTTTGGAGATGCCCGTTACCTGGCAGGAGCCCGGTCTGCCACCAGCGCATTGCTGTCACAAACGGAAAGCCGGTTTTACGAAGTGTTGATGCCTTTTGGGGCTTATGTTGCTGCCAGACTCAATGCCGAACACGGAGGGCAATATGAATTTCATCCTGTCCTCGACTGGACTTTCGATGGCACCCATGCTGAAGATGGACGCTATGGGTGGGGGATAATCAATGAGCGCTGGGGCGATTTTGACCTACATGGTTTGCAGGGAAGCTGGTCGCACGATGGAGGCTTTGCTTTCCTGATGAATACTTTTGATATGGCATGGCCCCTGGTGCCCATGGTGAGATACGACCCTCGCTATGCCAATACCATTGGGAAGTGGATGCTTAATGCTGCCAATGCTGCAAGATTGTTTTACCCCAACGAAATTCCTGACGAAAACCAAACGCTGCCCCAATACAAAAACCTTACACGCAATGTAATTGCATACGAGGGAGTCAAGAAAACAGACCTTTTCGATAACCCACATCTGGAAGGAGTTTCGCCGGTAGCCCTGGGCGATGGTCCTCTCTGGGTAGACGGCAATCCTGATGTTTCTCAGTTCAGCCTCTATGGCTCAGCTCATGTCGGAATATTTGGGGCGATTATACAGAAAACCAATGTTGAAAAAATATTGCGGCTCGATTGTCTTGCAACAGACTTTTACAGAAATGAAGCCTTCCCCACTTATCTGATTTATAATCCCTACGATGAAGAAAAAGAGATAGACTATTTTTATGAAGGGGATGCAGTTTCTTTATTTGATGTTCTTCAGAAGAAAGTGCTGGTGGAAAATGTTTCAGGTACGGTAAAAATTCAAATTCCGGCTCAACAATCCAGGCTCATTGTAGAGATTCCCTTGGGCAAAAAGCTTTGGGAAAGAGAAGGTTTGTGGATGGCAGGTGATGTAGTGGTTGCATTTCGATAGTATATGTTGCACGAATGTTTAGCAAACGGTAATTATAAACCGAAAATGAATATGATATGAAAAAATTGATAAAATTCAGGTTTTTGTTTTTCATGGTGGTGTTTTTGGTTCCCTTACTTGTTCCGGGTCAAAGTGGTCCGGTTCAGGTAAGTGGAACAGTTGTTGACGCCCTTGGACAACCTCTGCCGGGAGTTACGATTATGGTAGAAGGCACTTCCGCAGGAACTACCAGTGATATAGACGGAAATTTCAGTGTTTCAATTCCTGAGAGGGTAGAAAACCCCGTACTGGTTTTTAGTTTTATTGGTTTTACTACCCAAACAAGGGTGGTGGGAGGCCAAACCCGCATAGATGTTACACTTGCCGATGATGTAACGCTGCTGGATGAATTTGTAGTGGTAGGCTATGGCATCCAGCGGAAAGTGGATCTTACCGGTGCAGTGTCCAGTGTAGATGCCGAAACAATGCGCATGTTGCCGGTTGCCGGGGTTGATCAGGCACTGCAGGGAAGAGCCTCCGGAGTCAATATTACCCACAATACCGGTATGCCCGGCGAAGGGGTGAGTGTCAGAATCCGTGGAGTTGGCTCTATAAACAGCCGGAATGATCCTTTGTACATTGTGGATGGTGTGCCCACGGTAGACGCATTAAGTTCCCTGTCTCCCAGTGATATTGAATCTGTAAGTATCCTTAAGGATGCTGCTTCAGCTGCCATTTATGGTTCAAGAGCCAATAACGGTGTGGTATTGATTACCACCCGTCAGGGAGTCAAAGGCGAGCCCCGCATCAATTATTCATCGCAGGTAGGGTTTCAGCAGCACGGAAAACTCACCCCAATGACCAACACGCAGCAGTTTATCGAGATGTACAACAAAGCAGCAATGAATGACAATGCTTTTATCGAAAACCCCAGGCTGCAAAGAAGGCTTATTGATGATGAGCTGGCAGCTTCCCGCCCTGATGTTAACCATATGGATGAAATATTCAGAAGAGGGTTGATACACAGTCATAGCATCTCTGTGAGTGGTGGCGCCGATAATCTGACTTATGTATTGTCTGGAAATATGTTTGAACAGGAAGGTATTATTTACGGCAGTCAATATGAGCGTTATACAGGTAAGATTAGCCTCAACAGTAAGGTGAATGAATTTATCAATATCGGTACAAATGTAAACCTGGCCCGAAGCAACAATGATGTAATCGGAAGCAGTGGCGATGGGTTTGGTGGAAATGGAGGAAGCGTTGTGCGCTATGCACTGTTTCGCACACCTGCCATACCTGTAAAAGATGGTGATGGAGAGTATGTTGATCTCCCTTCTCATCCTGGTTTCTTTGGCGATGGGTACAACCCCGTGGCGCTGGCAGACAAGATGAATAACAATATCAATGAGAACAGGATTTTTGGTGATATCAACACCCGAATCCAGATCCTGCCGCAATTGCATTTCTCAGGGACTTATGGTATGGATAGGGTTGATTCTTACCAGCGTCGATTCAATGAAAACTGGGGCACCAACAAAAGAATTAATAACCCCAACTCGTTGAATATCAATAATGGCTATTACCAGTCGCTTTCAGCCAGCAATGTGCTCTCCTACAACGAGTCATTCGGAAATCATGTTGTATCCGCTATTATTGGTACTGAAGCTATAAAGAATAACGGATATTTTGATGCTGCTACCGAGAGGGAATTCCCCGACCAGGTCGACAACCTTGTTTTTCTGGGTAACGGACTGGGGAGCATAGTGGTTTCGGAAAGCAGATGGGCCAATACCCTTTTATCATTGTTCTCGCGCGTCAACTATTCCTATAACGACAAGTATCTGCTATCAGGTACCTTGCGAAGGGATGGTTCATCGCGGTTCAGCTCCGGAAACCGATGGGGCACCTTCTATGGTGTTTCAGGCGCCTGGCGTTTGGACAGAGAGGGATTCCTGGAAAACAGTAACCTGATTGATATACTAAAACTCCGTGTTGGATATGGTGCTATCGGTAACCAGGAGGTGGGTGATTATGCCTATTCCGACCAGATCGCATCAAACTTTAATTATCCTTTTGCCGGAATCATGAATACCGGATATGCCATTTCTGTATTGGGTAACCAGGATTTGCAATGGGAAACCAGCACTCAAATCGACATTGGTTTTGATATAGCATTGTGGGATAGCAGGTTTTACCTGGTAATGGATTATTACCGGAAAATAACCGCCAATATGCTTGTTAAAGAGCCCATTCCTCCCTCGGCAGGCTATGCCAGTCCGGCATGGGTCAACAATGGAGAGATTCTCAATGAAGGAGTTGAAGCAGAGCTTACCTGGCGCGATCAGTTTGGCGGTTTGTATCTTGAGCTATCTGGCAATGCTGCTTATCTTCACAATGAAGTACTGAGCCTGGCGGGGCCTATTGTAGGTGGTCGTATTGACAATGGTGTTTATGCAACCCGCACAGAGGTGGGGTTTCCGGTTGGGTCTTTCTTTCTCTATGAAATGGATGGGATTTTTCAAAACAACCTCGACATTATAACAAGTGCATACCAGGGTGGCAATATCAGGCCAGGAGATGTACGCTATGTAGATCAGAATGGTGATGGTTTTATCAACGAACTTGACCGTGTGCACGTGGGAAGTGCTATTCCAAAATATACAACCGGTTTTCAGATCTCGGCCCGCTGGAATAACTTTGATGCATCTCTATTCTGGCATGGGGCCTTCGGCCATAAAATATACTACCAGGTGGCCACCGATATAGAAGGTTTTTACAGACCTTTCAACCTTACCATGAGATATTATGATGAACACTGGACCGGAGAAGGTACCAGCAACACCCAACCAAGGGCTTCATGGAGTGCAAAGGGAAACAATACAAGGCCATCAACCCGTTTCCTGGAGGATGGATCATTCCTTCGTTTGAAAAACCTGCAGGTGGGTTATACCCTGCCCGAAAGGCTCTATAGCCGCATGGGGATGCGTGATGCCAGAATTTTCTTCATTGCACATAACCTGCTTACATTCACTAAATACCCCGGGCTTGATCCTGAAATGACTACCAGCGACAACTCGCAGGCTGAAGGTGACGCAGCAGCAGGTATCGACTGGGGTACTTACCCGCTTGCGGTATCCTTTAATGTCGGTGTTCAGATTTCTTTCTGATGATTTTTACCGATAGTTTTATGGTTGAGTACAGCTAAAAAGAACACAAAAAATTATACAGATGAAAAAAATAATCCTGATAAGTCTGCTGTTTTCACTGGTTGCTTGTGCCGATTTTCTTGACGAGGATCTGCAGGGTATTTATACCAGTGGTACTTTTTACAAAACCAATGAACACGCAATGCTTGCTCTTACCGGGGCCTATCAGCCCCTGGGTTTTACCAATATCCGCAATGCCCTCTGGGTGTTTGGCGATGTTGCCTCTGATGATGCCATTAAAGGCGGAAACCCGGGAGACCAGAGCGAAATTGAGTTTATTGGCCAATTCACCTATACACGCGACAACGGTTACCTTGAGTATATATGGCAACGATACTATGAAGGGATTTCAAGGGCTAATGACGTAATGCATCGCCTTGGCCCCGATGTATCTGAAAGTGTTAAAGAGCAGGTGGTTGCTGAAGCCTCCTTCCTGAGGGCTTACTATTATTTCCACCTTGTCAATATTTTTGGTGAGATTCCTCTCAAAACAGAACCTGCTTTTTCTGCCAGCGATTTGCATGTGCCGGTTTCTTCCGTAGCTGCCATTTATGAGCAGATCGAAACAGACCTCCGCCATGCCGTGGAGAAATTGCCTCCCACCCAGCCCGCAGGAAGAGCCACCAAAGGCGCAGCCCTGGGATTGCTTTCCAAGGTGTACCTGTTTCAGCAAAAATACAATGATGCCCTGGATGCCATTGATGAGTTGGATCAAACTGGTCTCTATGGTCTGGTGGATAATTACAGCCACAATTTTAGGGTTGACCACCAAAACAATATAGAGTCGGTTTTTGAAATACAGCATATCAGCGGACAGGACCCATTTCAAGGCAATGTTTTGAATCAATGGTTTGCCCCACAACTTGAAAACGGCTACTTTTTCAATGTCCCCACCCAGGATTTTGTTGATGCATTTGAAAAAACCGAAGAGGAAATTGCTGACCCAAGACTTGATTACACCTTAGGGCGTGAGGGTATGCCCTGGATAAACGGAAATGATTTTGACCCGGCGTGGTCTCCTACCGGTTTTATTCAGAAAAAACATCTTCAGCCTCTTAGCGAGATTCCTGCAGGTACAAAGGGAGATGGTGAGCTGAATTATGTATTTATGAGATATGCTGAAATTCTACTCATAAAGGCAGAAGCACTCAATGAAACCAACCGGCCAGATGAAGCTCTTGAACCTCTTAACAGGGTAAGGCAAAGGGCACGCGAAAGCTACCTGCACGATGAAAACCTGGATGGGTTTGGAAATGTACCCTCCGGACTTCTACCCGATATTACAACTAACTCTCAGACCCAGCTTAGAGAGATTGTCAGAAAAGAAAGAAGAGTGGAGCTTGGTTTTGAGTTTCATCGCTTTTACGATCTTATGCGTTATGGCAGAGTTTACGCAGAAGAAAAACTCTCCGATACCAGTTTTGATTATGATACCCACAGGTATTTTCTAATACCCCAGAATGAGGTGGATATCAACAATGCAATCGATGATTAACAAATAACCCTTTAATTATTTTTTTTTAACCTAAATCCAAAACCTATGAAAAAGTTTAAGTTTTTAACATTTTTAATGGCTGTGCTGATATCAGGCTCCCTGATAACTTTTACGGCATGTAGCGACGACGATGATGATGTCATTTCTGTAGACAAGACAGAA
>SLPR01000122.1 GCA_007131895.1 Bacteroidales bacterium
AGGTACTGCTAAAGCATATTAATTAACCTGGCTGTAATTGTTCATATGTGTGTCAGGCAATGGCAGACAACTATTATTTTGTGTTTCGTAAACAGCTGCCAGTCCGATCATTATGAGCTTCCAGGGTGTCTTGTTCTTTTCCAAATGAAATCATATTCTGCTTGCGTCACTTTGTCCTGGTGTTTGGCTTCTGCCAGTTAAAAAACTTTTTCAGCTTTGCTAACCTTAACAAAAGTAAGGATAAAATATGAATTTATTTTAGAGGGTACAGATGGTTATGCCATAAAAAAATGGTTTTTTTAGGGATGGTTTCATTAAGAAACAATAAAAATATGTAGGTTTGTATTCCCAATGTGGATTTGCTGGTAAAGTGAGTGAAGAAATCAGTGTATGAGTGAACTGAGTCGAAATAAGCTAAAAATATTTAATGACCCTGTATATGGGTTTATCAATATACCTGACATGGAGCTGTTCGATGTTCTTGAACATCCTTACTTTCAGCGCCTCAGGCGAATCCAGCAATTAGGTTTGTCTCACCTTGTTTATCCCGGAGCTTTACATACCCGTTTTCATCATGCACTGGGCGCAATGTACCTGATGAGTCAGGCCCTCGACGTATTAAAAGCCAAAGGGCACAAAATTACTCAAGAGGAAAGCAAAGCCGCTCTTTTTGCCATACTTTTGCATGATATCGGTCATGGCCCTTTTTCGCATGCACTTGAGCATACAATGGCAGATGGCCTGGATCATGAAGATCTGTCTTTTTTATTTATGGAGCGGCTCAGGTATTTGCATCCTGAAGGCATTGGCATGGCCATGGATATTTTCAAAAACAAGTATAAAAAAAAATATCTTCATCAGCTGGTAAGCGGGCAGCTGGATATGGACCGACTGGATTACCTGAACCGGGATAGCTTTTTTACCGGTGTTTCTGAAGGTGTAGTAAGCTACGACCGAATTATTAAAACGCTCAACGTAGCTGACGACAGGTTGGTAACCGATGAAAAAGGGATTTATTCCCTGGAAAAATTTATCATTGCCCGCAGGTTGATGTACTGGCAGGTTTATCTCCACAAAACCGTTATTTCTGCCGAAAGGTTGCTGATTACTATTCTGCAGAGGGCCCGCGAACTTGCAAGCAACGGACAGGATTTGTTTGCTACTCCGCCATTCAAAAGATTTCTGTATAATTCATGGTCCCTTCAGGATTTTTATTTAGATCAGGGGTTGCTCGAAGACTTTGCCTTGCTGGATGATTTTGATGTTTTTACTTCCATAAAGGTCTGGACACGTCATCCGGATAAAGTGCTTTCAGGTCTTTGCACCCGACTGGTGGCCAGAAAACTGCTCAAGATTGAAATTCAGAAAGACGAGTTTGATGCTCGGTGGGTAGAAGAAATCAGGGAAAAAACCGCTCATTTGCTTAAGCTCAGCCAGGAAGAAGTTAAGTACTATGTTTTGCTGGGCCATACCGAAAACAATGCCTACGATCCCGGGGTAGGAAATATCTGGATTATGCAGAAAGACGGACAAATCAGTGATATGGCTGAGATTTCTGATCAGCTTAATATCCGGGTGCTATCCAATCCCGTAAAGAAATATTACATTTGCTATCCCAAAGAAGTGTGGGATTTGTTTTCAAAATAACTAATTTTAAACAACTATTTAGGGGTGTTTGGGGCCCATTAAGATTTAATCAGTTTTTAACTTAAACATAGTCAGTTGATGGAATTCACAGCCAGGCAAATAGCAGATTATCTGAAAGGTGAAATAGAAGGTGATCAGGAAGTAACAGTTCATACCATATCAAAAATTGAGGAAGCAACTGTCGGGAGTTTAACCTTTCTGGCCAATGCCGCCTATACATCCTATATTTACAAAACCGGAGCAAGCATAGTGCTTGTAAATAAAGATTTTATACCGGAAAGTCCCGTCCATTGTACTTTGATAAAAGTAGAAAATGCCTACAATGCACTGGCTGGTTTGCTTAATCTATACCAGCAAAGTTTGCCTCAAAAACAGGGAATATCCTCTCTGGCTTCGCTTGCAGAGAGCTCAATACCGGGAAAGAATAACTACATTGGCGAATTTGTAGTGGTTGGCGAAAATGTAACCCTGGGTGAAAATGTTAAAATTTATCCCCATTGCTTCATAGGCGACAACGTGGTTATTAAGGATAACACCACCTTGTATGCCGGAGTAAAGGTTTATGACAATTGTGTAATTGGCCGCGAATGCAGCATCCATTCCGGGGCCGTTATAGGAGCCGATGGTTTTGGGTTTGCCCCTCAGAGCGATAACAACTATATGAAAATCGCTCAAATCGGAAATGTCATTCTCGAAGATCATGTTGAGATAGGAGCCAATACCACCATTGACAGAGCCACCATGGGGTCTACCGTAATAAAAAAAGGGGTAAAGCTCGACAATCTTATTCAGGTTGCCCATAATGTTGTTGTAGGAGAAAACACTGTTATCGCTGCTCAAACCGGGATAGCCGGCTCCAGTAAAGTGGGCAAAAATTGTATGATTGGAGGACAGGTAGGTATCAGCGGGCATCTTTCCATCGGCGATGAGGTTAAAATTGCTGCGCAGTCCGGACTGTCTTCCAATGTGAAGAATGGCAAGATAATCATGGGAGCACCAGCTTTTGAACATGACAAATATATAAAAGCATATATCCATTTCAGAAATCTTGAAAAACTGGTTAAACGAATTGATGAGCTTGAAAAACAAGTAAATACACTTACTGATAGAAGCTTGTAGACCCTAAAATTAAAATTTATATCTTTGCACGATTTTTCACCCCGGATTGGGTTTTGGGGTCTTGTTATTATTTTTCGGAATGAAAAATATGCTGATTAACAATAATAATTTACTACGATTATGATAGAAAAGCAGAAAACGATCCTCGCACCGGTCACGGTATCAGGAGTTGGCCTCCATACAGGACAAACGGTTACGTTAAGTTTTAAACCTGCACCGGAAGATTCAGGTATCCGGTTTCTAAGGACCGATTTGCAGGAAGAAATGTTTATTGAAGCAGATGCAGATTATGTGGTTGATACTTCGCGAGGCACTACCATTGAGAAAGAAGGCGTCAGGCTTTTGACAGTAGAACACGTTCTTGCGGCTATAACAGGAATGGATATTGATAACATCATTGTAGAAGTTAACTGCGAAGAAATGCCCATCATGGATGGCAGCAGTAAGTTTTACGTTGAAGCTTTGGAAAAAGCAGGAATCCAGCAACAGGAAGCTCCTCGTCAGTATTTCGATATACAGGAAACCGTAAGGTTTTATGATGAGGAAAAGGATTGCGAGTTTATTGCTATTCCTGCAGATAAATACCGCATATCTTGTATGATCGACTTCAATTCCAGGGTGCTGGGGTCGCAGTATGCAACCCTTGATGATATTAAAGAATTTAAAGATAATATTGCTCCCTGTCGTACTTTTGTTTTCCTGCATGAGCTTGAGATTCTGCTTGCCCATAATCTCATAAAAGGGGGAGATTTAAGCAACGCTATCGTTTTTGTGGATCGACCTGTTGAACAACCCGAACTTGACAGGCTCGCCAAGTTGTTTAACAAACCTTCAGTTGAAGTGAAAACCGAAGGAATCCTCAACAATCTCGAGCCCTATTTTGCCAATGAACCGGCAAGACATAAGCTGCTGGATGTTATAGGTGACTTAACCCTGGCAGGAAAAAGAATCAAAGGGCACATTGTAGCCACAAAACCCGGACATGCTTCCAATGTGAAGTTTGCAAGACATATAAAAAAACTCATCAAAAAAAAGATTGCCGAACAACATATTCCCGTTTACCGTCCTGATGAAAAGCCTGTTTATGATATCAATGATATCAAAGGAATGCTTCCGCACAGGTATCCCTTTTTACTTGTAGACAAGATTATTGAAATAAGTGATTCGCATATAGTGGGAGTCAAGAATGTGACAATGAATGAATCCTTCTTCACAGGTCATTTTCCCAACGAACCGGTTATGCCTGGCGTATTGGCGATCGAATCCATGGCGCAAACCGGTGGAATTCTTATTCTCTCAACGGTAGAAGACCCGGAGAATTACAGTACCTATTTTCTGAAAATTGACAATGTGAAATTTAAACAGAAAGTAATACCGGGCGATACACTTATACTGAAATGCAGCTTGATTTCTCCGGTAAGAAGAGGTATCTGCCACATGAGATGTATTGGTTATGTCGGCTCAAAAGTGGTACTGGAATCTGAATTAATGGCACAAATTGTTAAAAAACCCAACTTATAATGAATCAACCTTTAGCGTACGTTCATCCCCAGGCAAAAATTGCCCGTAATGTAGTAATTGAACCCTTTGTTACCATCCATAAAAATGTGGAAATTGGAGAGGGAACCTGGATTGGTTCCAATGTTACCATTATGGAGGGTGCAAGAATAGGAAAGAACTGCAAAATATTCCCCGGAGCAGTAATATCAGCTATCCCCCAGGATTTAAAGTATGAGGGAGAAGATACAATCGTAGAAATTGGCAACAACACTACCATCAGGGAATTTGTTACCATTAACAGAGGTACAAAAGCCAATTACAAAACCTCAATAGGCGATAATTGCCTGTTAATGGCATATGTGCATATAGCGCATGACTGTGTAGTAGGCAATAATTGTATCCTTGCCAATGCGGCCACTCTTGCCGGGCATATTACCATTCAGGATTACGCTATTATTGGTGGTTTGTCGGCGGTTCATCAGTTTGTAAATATCGGGCCTCATGTTATGATTTCCGGTGGTTCACTGGTACGCAAAGATGTTCCTCCCTATACCAAGGCAGCCCGCGATCCCCTTTCCTTTGTAGGAATCAACTCCATTGGCTTGCGCAGAAGGGGTTTTACTTCTGAGAAAATCAACGAAATACAAGAGATCTACAGGATTATATATCTGAGAAAATTAAATGTTAGCAGGGCTGTTGCCGTGATTGAAACAGAAATGCCTGCCACACCCGAGAGAGACGAAATTATTTCTTTCATCACAGGGTCAAGCAGGGGAATCATGAAGGGATATACATTCAATAAAGAATAGAACATCCCTCTTTTAGCAGATTGTTTTCTTGTCTTATTCAAAATCAGATTTGCAGTTTGAAAATAATTCTCGATAATATTGGCAAGAAATACAATTACCACTGGATTTTCCGGAATCTGAACCAGGAATTAACCGGGCCTTCCCATTGGGGAATTTTAGGAAACAATGGTTCCGGGAAATCTACTTTACTGAAATTACTTACCGGGTTTTTAAGTCCCAGCGAAGGCTCTATAAAATGGGATGAGGAACTAACCAATACCACCATATTCCGATACATAGGGATTGCGTCTCCCCACCTTGAATTGATTGAAGAGTTTTCCCTGATCGAAATACTAACTTTCCATAACAAGTTCAGAAGTTTTATTGATGGAAACACAGTCCAATCACTGGTTGGACTTTCCGGCCTGGGGAAAAATGCCGATAAACCCCTGAGATATTATTCTTCAGGTATGAAGCAAAGGGTAAAGCTTATTCTTGCCATTATGAGCAATAACCCCCTTATTATTCTTGATGAACCCTGTTCTAATCTTGATGAACAATCCATAGCCTGGTATCAAAAGCTTGTGAAAGATTTTACCGCCGACAGGCTGTTGATTATCGGTTCAAACGATAAGAATACAGAGTGTTTCAGCTGCCAGCATTTTATCAACCTGTCTGTTTTGTAAAATCAAATTTCAAACAAATAAAGCCTTCCTTACAGGGAGGGATCTCCTGTTTTTCCCATGAAAAGGATGGAGTTGTTAATGTTTTCTTTAATGAAATACAGAAAGGGTCGGTTTGCTCTGAAAACCGTGGGCTCTTCACCTACAACAGCTGATTTTCGTATGATTACAACTGCCGTGGAAGCTGCTGCTTCAGTACCTTCTTCGTTGACATCAATATAGGCCTGGTGAATGATTTTGTCGATTTTTAAATCCTGTTTTCCTGTCATCCTGCTGAAATCTGCCTTGTTAGTAAATGCCAAAGGCATACCCATTGCCGACATGGTTTGTTCAAGATCAAAGGAAGCCCGCACCTTAAATGAAGGCAAATACACTTCCACTGGCTGTTTTACAGATGTTTCAGTTATTTTCGAGTATGTAGCAGGATTCATTTCTGCAATAAAACTGTCAATATTCTTACCTTCTGCGGGCAATACAATCACCATCGAGAAATCTCCTCCTTCATATCCCAGCTCAAGCATTTGAAGTTTGTCATTCTCATAGTAGGCCAAAGTATCTTTCATAAACATAAAAGAAACATCTTTAGGAGTATCCGGTGTGACAAAAAAGGTATGTGTATGGGTTCCTTGTTTGTCAAAGGCTATTTTCCATTGAGAAATAAAATAAATAGCATTGACCAGAACCAGCCTGGTGTCTTCTATCAGAACGCCCGGTTTTATAAGTTCTTCAATCAGGTTATTGGTGTTATCCATAACCCATTGGTTGATTCTTTGTCTGATTGCTTCCCGGTCGCCTGTATAATCTACTTCATAAAGTGCAGAATCATAGAATTGTTCTAAAATCTGGAAATAGGATTCAAGGAAATGATACTCTTCCTGGGGCCAGAGTGAGTTGGCAATCTCCAGTCTGTCTCCCTTATTTCCTTTAGCCTCGATCGCTTTCATCCATTGACTAAAAGATTGATGAAAGATATTCTGGTCAGGATGAAAATGTAATGTTTTTGCCATTTGCTCCGCTGTTTCGCCTGCTGCACCTGCATAGGTCATGGCAAGAGCTGTGGAAATGCTAAAAGGGGAAATGACAACATTGGCATCTTTACCTGTATTCACTGCATCGAAAATATCAAAAGCAAAATTATTATTGTTTTCAGCTATTGCACGTTCTGTCATAGGTTCATTATTATTTTGCAGTGCTTTTTTCCCCTTCGGATTGCAGGCCATCATCGCTGTGGCCAGCATAAAATATATGGTTAATCTTGTTATCAATACAGTCATAACATTGTTGTTTAAGTTGTTTTGGTGACCATGTTCGTATTTGGAAGTCATTTTGTCTTTCAATCGTAATGGTTTCTTTTGGAGAGCTGATATTCTTTATAAATATGGGTCGAATTGTGCATCCCTGATTACCTTCTATCAATAGTTATTCCAAATCGGGTATTTTTACGGTAACTTTTACTCCATGGTGTTTTTCCGAATGAATG
>SLPR01000138.1 GCA_007131895.1 Bacteroidales bacterium
ACGTAAATCATCGCCCTGGTAACCCCGAACTTTGGCCCTGGCAACCTGAGCGGTAAGGAAGGGATCTTCTCCTGAGCTTTCGGCGATACGGCCCCAACGTGGATCGCGGGTTACATCGATCATGGGGGAGAAGGTCCAGTGCAATCCTTCGGCGGTGGCTTCCCGGGCAGCAATGCGGGCAGACTCTTCAATGGCCTCCATGTCCCAGCTGGCCGTTTCCCCAAGGGGAATGGGGAAAATGGTGCGGTGCCCGTGTATAACATCATAGCCAAAAAGCAGGGGGATTCCCAGCCTGGTTTCTTCTACGGCCATGTGCTGAAGTTCGCGGGTATAATCTGCCGTATAGGCATTGAAAATGGCTCCTACTCGTCCTGCCCGGATGTCTTCCAGGTAGTGGTCTCTTATGAATGGACCCGTATGGTCCATGTCACTTGTATAAAGCGTCAACTGGCCAATTTTTTCTTCCAGGGTCATCTGGTTCATCAGATCATCTATGAATCGATCCATCACCCCGGTGGAGCTATCTTGTTTTTCTGTCGTGAAAGACAGCATGACAAAGAGGGAGAGCAAAATAAAATATGGAATTGTTTTTTTGTGCATTCTATTTGTTTTTTGACTGTTATTTGATTTCAATTTCCAGGATATTGTCGTCTTTTCTCAGCAATACAATAACCTGCTTTTTGTCAATGACTAATCCCCCTTCACGATAGGGGTTCTCTTCCTGCTCTGAGGTTAGTGATTGTCCGTTTAATGTCATAGACTTTACGCCAAAGCCTTTTTTTCCTGTTTTGTAAACCAGCCTGATGGGGTAATCCCAAAGCCGGGTTGAAGCCTCAAGGCCATCAAAACCGACAGGCATTACAGGGTCAATGACAATATGTGTTGCATAGACTCGTAGTCCCAGCAGTCGGGTAGTTACCAGTCCGTTATAGATTCCCGGCCCGCTGGAATAGACTCTCCAGCCACCTCTTACGGTCATCTTGCCTTCCAGCACGTCCGTATATTTTTCGTCAGCATCGTACCGGTTTTTGAAAACTACATCTGAACTGCTGTAGTAGCAGTTGGCCTGCCGGATATCGCCGCATGAAACCACCTTCCGGTAATCTACAGGAATGGCCTGTCGCATGGCTTTGATAAAGGCTTCGGGCTTGCCCATAATGGCCAGTGATTCTGCATAGCGGATGTGTTCATGCACATACATAAGTCCAATCTCGCGTCCGAAAAAGGTGCTGCTCTCTGCCCGCTGGAAGATCTCCTGTATGCCGCCTTTGTAAGGCAATGGGCGATCCATGAGTCTTACTCCATCGGGTCCTTTGAGATAATTTTCAACCAGCAGTTGATGCTTCTCAGCCTGTTCAGGAGTGAAAATGCCGCTGATAATTCCCCGGTTCATGGGCAGAACGCTGTACTTTATTCCGGTTGAGTTGTCTGATGGGTGAAGCATCACGCTGATGCTCCCGTCTTTTTCCACCAGGCCGTAACCGGCTACAACATCCTCCTTTACGAGGTGTTGGTTGAAATCGGATTTAATTTGTGAGCAAATATTTTCCATTTCACGGGTTTTGTCCTGATCTCCTTTGAGCAGGTAAACCTGTTGTAACTGTTGGAAAGCCTGGTAATTCATTTCCACCGTCCAGGAGGAAATCATCCGCTGCGCCAGCTCTTCGCTTACGGGTTGCAGCGAATCATTCCAGTCTCCTCCGCCAAAGGGAACAAGGGAGGTGCCGGGAATAAAAGAGTCAACAATCATGCGGATGAGCCTGTCCAGGTGCTCGGAAAGGGGTGTTTTCTTTTCCTGATTTTCTCCAAACCAGGGCAGCTCTTCATCCAGTATGCCCGCATCACCGGTTACCTGAATGTATTGAGTCAGGGCAATGATGCACCAGTACTGAATGTCTCCATGGGCTTCGTTGGCCCTGATGTGGTTGTAGCTGTCAAACATCCACCATTGAGGCCAGCCTCCGTCGGTGTTCTGGTGGGAAAAAATGGTGCATATAACTTCTCTGGCTTCTTTATATTTGCCGGTATACAGCAACAGGTCAACAGGTCCTTGCGATACATCGCGCGTTCCCCATGCCGCTCCGCCGAACTGCTCTAAACCATAAGGAGTCAGGTAGTGAATGAGAGCATTCAGACCATACCAGGGAAGGATTTCTCCAATGGCATTGATGTCCGGATGATTCCCTTTCATGCTCAGGTTTTGTCCCAGGGTTTTCCAGTGATGAGCAGCCTTTTCACACTGAAGGAGAAACTGCTCATCAGGGCTGTCCATTAAAGAGTTTTCAACCGGTGCGGTTACTTCTCCCACGAAACTCATGGAAAAAGTGCTGCAGTTTTCGGCCTTGATTACAAATAATGAATTATCAGGTTTACTTCCTGAAACGTTTTGCAATACTTCTGCTCCGTGGGTTGAAATCTCATGGGTATGCACCATCATGCGAAACTGTGCTGCAGGAAATTTGTCTTTTATCATGCTCTTGTCGGCAGGACGGGCAATGAATTCTCTCCGGGTTTCCCCACCTGTTATCTTCCATTCATTCAGAGGATCGAACTGGTGGGTGATGATTAGGTCGACATTATCGCCACTTAGTACTATTACATCTGTATGGATGTGTGGTGCATCGGGGTTCGTCCAGGTTCGTACCTGCAGGATGAGGTCGTTGTGTTTATAAATCCATCTGCAATGGTTCAGTCCCATTTCAAAAGCTGAAGGAACACCCAGCAGCCAGGTTTGATTTCCTGATTTGACAAAGATTCGCTGCCCGGTTTCTTTCACAAAGTTGAACTGACCCGAACAAACCGAAAGGAAGATGTTGAAATTGGTGTTCCCCTGGGTAAGATGCGAATTGAAAACCCCGAAAGCATAAGGGTTGGTGGACATAATGCCTTCATTGGGGGTCAGTCCGGTATTGGCCTGCATGATATGGCCGTGGGGGCGGTATGTGAGAAGCTCTTTGGCTTTGAGAACCACATGATCATGTTCATTGCAGAAGAAAGAAAGGAGTTGCCCCTTTTCGGTTTCTTCATGACGGCGTTGGTTGCCAAAAAAAATCTCCAGTTCGCTGCTGTTAAGGTCGTCAGTCGGCAGGAAAGGTGCTGTGTGGAAAAGGTTGGTGACAGGTTTTTCCCACTTTCCGGAAGCTATACCGGCAGGATTATCTGCAAATTCTTTAAGCAGGCCGGGAAGCTTCTTCAGATCGTCTTCAGTTGTTGCTTCGGGGTGATTCTCCAGAAATGTAAAGACAAATGCTTCCCAATGGGTCTGCCCGTTTTTCAGGGTAAAAGGTTTTGCCTGTAGCGCAATTACGGAAGACTCGCCGGCATATTCACCATCAAGTGTCTCTTTTTGAAGTCCCTCAGGTATCCCATGCTCCCTTGAACTCATTCCATAGAAAGGCATACCGTCGGTAGTTCCTGAAGCTGCACCTCCTTTGCAGGCCATCATCAACCAGGGGTGGCCGGTGGTTTCCTTCATGTTCTGGCGGCAACAGATTACCGGGCCCAGGATTTGGTCATTCAGCATCAGTCGCTCGGTGTACTGGCTTACATAGTACTCGTTTACCATGCCTGCGTCAGAGGGCTTTAGTCCCAAATCCTGCACACATATAAGGTCATATTTGGACTCCTGGTCAGATTTGCCGGTTAAGGTTATACTCCATTGCCAGCTGTGGCTCCTTTCCGACAATTGCAAACTGCATTCATATTCTACCCCCTCCCAGTTACCCCTGGAGATGAGTTGATTTTGTTCCACGCAAAAACTGCCGGTGCTTTGAGGGCCGGTAAGGGGAATGTATTGAATAATGCCGGAGTGTTTTCTCAGGAAAACGTTCGCCCCCGGCCCGGAAAAGGGAGTGCTTTCCCTCAGGCTTACGCGGATTTTACCAGATATGATGCTTTTAACAGCGCCACTTTCCAGTAATTCAATATGGAGACCTTTAGGGTTGTGAATGTCCATTGTTTATATTTTTATGCTTAGCAACATTTCTTTTTTATCCATGTGATCATAAATGAAAATGCGTCTTCCGTTATGGTGTATGGCTTTCAGTTCCATCCCGTCAAGGTTGGCTGATGTTATCCTGTCCTTGTTTGTGCCTTCCAGAACCAATTCACCGGGCATATCCCTGTCTCCGCTCAGCATCATGATCACCTCGCTGTCTTTGGTTTCAATGGAAAGCAAATCGGATGAGCAGTGGAGGAGATGGAGCCCTTTGGTTAACTCAATGTTTACCGGGCTAATAAATGCATACAAGGGAGGGAAGGTACATTCCTCTATTAAGTATGGAAAGGGAATGGACTCTCCTGTTTTGGGATGCGTGTAACTCAATGCAGCTGTTTGCGCTTCGTGGAAGTAGTTCCCGGCAAACAGTACTGCGCTGTCATCGGGCGAAAACCGCTGGCGTACGACAATGTTGTCGTTGGTTGAAGATGCATTTCTTAGCTTTCCTCCCAGTCTGTTGAGCAATGCCTGGTAAACCGGCTTGTGTCCTTCTGTGTCGAAGCCCAGCCAGGTGCCAAGGTGAATAACTTCTCCTTCTTCCAGCTTTTTTGCAAATCCACAGATTTTTCCGCTAAGGGTAGTGGCAATTACATTTTCTTTCTCAATGGAAGCTGTGTCGAAGGTAATTTGAGGGTTGGCACATTTGATGTCCTTGAATCCCAGCACATCAATCAGCGGTGAGTCTATAACTTCTTTTCCCGATGGGCTCACCTGCAAGGCATCTCTGAGCGTAGTACAGGGCTGTTGAGAAAATTCCCGATCGGGCAGACTGGGGTATATCATTAGTTTTCCGCCCCGGGACACATAGTCCACGATTTCCTGCTGTTCACGGGAATTCATTTCGTCGGTGCTGAAAGCCCAAACCTGCTTGTATTTTTCCAAATCCTGGTAGGATACTTTGGTCAGGTCGGCCATGTCATAGTCAATGTTAAGCACCTGCAAGACCTTGAGCAGTCCATCGAAATAGGCCTGTTTTCTGATGGCCGCCGGGACAAACTGCAATTTGCTGCCCCCTTTTTCGGGCCTTTCCAGCTCTGAAGTGTAGTAGGGTGGGTAGAACAGCACACACACCTCGGCTTTGCGTTCCGACCTCACGAAAAGTGATTCATGGGTGCGGATGATTTTACTCATCTTTTGCACCATCGGGAAGGCAGAGGTTCTTTCTCCCTCGGCTGTAAGGGGATTAAACCAGTAAAAGGTATCTCCGGAGTAACCCTTGCGATCAGGGTTGCGTCCCTGTGAAAACATGTAATAGTTCCATCCTTTGAGTCCGTTGGCGATGCTGGCTTTGTAAAACAGCTCCATTTCCCTGGGGCTGGTCACCACATGGTATTCTCTTGATCCACTTTGAAACTCTGCAGCAAACAGGGGCTTATTTCCCTGCATGGCTGACGTTATGTCATTGATGATGCGGTCGTCGTGCATGTTGCGATGCGACACAAACTCAGGGATATGGTCAACCCCGAAAATGATATCACTTTTTTTGCCGTACAGCTCGTCATACATGGTAATGTTGACGGGGAATTCATGGCCATGGCCATAAATCCAGCCGGGAAGATTGTGATAAAAGGGAACTGTCACCCCTCTTTCGCGGGCCATTTTTGCCAGCATAAGCAGGTATTCTGCATAATATTTTTTCCAGAAATAGTGCCAGTCAAAATCCCGGGCGCGGTCATAGGGGGAGGCGAAGGGTTCATTAACATCAGGAGGTAATTCTATATCGCTGAATTGGCTGTAAGGGGTTGCCCATACTTTGTTCAGTGCCTTGATGTCATAATACCGGGTTTTCAACCAGGCAATAAAACGTTCTTTCACATCACCGCCATAATCAGCCTGGTGTGCCAGCCAGGAGAAAAGGCCAATCTCATTGCATATCTGCATCATGATTACAGGGCCTCCATTGCATGTCTCGTTTTTGCTGATCAAGGGCATAATCTGGTCGTACCAAAGTGTTGCCTTTTCCAGGTACTTTGGGTGGAACAGGTTGATTCCTTCACTGGAAACTTTGTCACCCTTTCGGTTGCGCATTCGCACCTGATCTTCGTACTGGTTGAGAAACCAGGCGGGTAGACCTGCACCACGATATTCAGCAAGAATATAGGGGCCGGGTTTGACAATGGCCTTTAAGCCGTGTTCCTTGCATTTTTGCAGCCAACCGGAAAGGTCTCTTTCGGGCAAGGTGCTGCCATCAAAATCAAAAACCCCTTCCTCCGGTTCATGCCAGTCCCAGGGCACATAGCTGCTCACAGCCATCAGTCCTGCTTCCCGGGCTGCAGCCAGGTGAATGTCCCAAAACTCACGTTTTATCCTGAAATAATGGATCTCACCTGCATTGAGAAAGACTTCCCTGTCGTTCAGGATGAACTGATTGCCACGGATACTGAAGATATTTTTTTCTGCTGTCATAAGTATAATTTCTATCCTTGCTTACTTATTATTGTTCTTGATCGCGCTTTGCGTTTCTTGCTCTCAATAGCATTTTTATCTCCTGCAGGCGCTCCTCTGTAAGAGAATAGCGCATTACGAAAAACAATGAGAAAAGGCTCAGTATAATGGGTAGTCCGATTTCCACTATCCTCATCATCAGAAGCGTATAGGATGATTGCCTTTTCAGGGGTACGATCCTGTCCTCCATATCCAGCAATTCTTTCTCAAGAAACTGGAGCGAAAGAGAGGTGTTCATGGTGGAAAGATCACTTCGCATGGCAGCTGTTTTCTCCAGCAACACACGATAGTGCTCTTCGCTCTTATCTGATTCTTTAGCACGGTTTTTCAGGTGGGCCTCCAGGTGGAAGGCATTTACCTCTGCTTTTATTTGTTTTACCGTGAGAGAAAGATCTGTGGCTTCTTCTGAAAGATTTTTTGTCTTTGTTTGCGAGTCAGAAACAAGTATTTTTTCCATAACCCTTTCCAATCCGGAAATAGTCGCCTGCATATCACGAATGGCTTTGTTGAAAAATTCCACCCTATATCTTTGGGTTTCGCTGTCAACCTGTATCCTTGCAACTTCCCTTTCCAGGTAAACCAGGTATACACGGGCTTCTTCCAGTGCTGCGGCTGTGCGGGTTTCAAGAACAGGGTATTCAATGGTCTTTCCATTCGATACCACATCTGCCCCCTTGAGTATCTGAACTTCATTTCTCATCTCCCTTATGCTGCCTTCGATGGCATCGACACGGGTAACCTGTGTTTGATCAAACATGGTGAA
>SLPR01000068.1 GCA_007131895.1 Bacteroidales bacterium
ATACCTGGCAGCAGTTTCTATGGAGTGAGATTTACTCATTTTTTCAGCAGATAGTATTTAATTTGAAATCCACAAACAACTTTCAAGGTGCACAAAAGAGATGAAAAATGAAAGGCGGTTATGCACCAGGAATTTACGATGCAAAAGTAAGGGATAAAAGAATCGTATTGCCTGCATATTGCGATTTTTATTTCAATTCGTAGTTGCTACTCCGTCCTTCTGCTTCTTCTTTAATCATTGAGTCTACTCCGAAAACTCGTTTTCGGAGTAGACTCAACACTTAAATTTTTGCATACGTTTCACATCCCCCATTTTTCGTAAACGTAGCTTAAAATAGCAAGGTGATTTTGCCACCGGGTCCGCACGAAGACATTGTTAGATTTTAACCATATATTTCCCGCATATCCGGTTCTTCGGTACAATACATATGCACCCAGATATATGAGTGTTGAAACAAGGCAAGTGAAAGAGCGACCCGGGAGCCGGTAAAGATTCCAATAGCCCAGAAAAGTAAAAAAGCAAACAGATACATTGCATCAGAACTATACTTAAACATCCCTTCCCTTACCAGAGGCATATTTCTGTATTTGTCCAGAAAGTGATCTCCCCCTAACGCTCTTTTTAAGCCAAAATATTTATAAACAGAAAATAGTGTGTAAAAAGCCGGAATTAACAATAATACTCCAATTGTTGCACTAATCATACTAATCTCATAAAGACTTTGAAAATCAGAAATACCTGTCATAAGAGTCAATACCGGACGCAAAATAAGAAAAGGGAAGAAAATAAATCCCCAGATGATTAAATCATATTTTCCAAACAATCGGGAGAAAAGTTTGTAAACCAACTGAAACCTAAATACGAACCATACGATAAACTGATGAACAATTACGTTAACAATAGTCAGATAAAACCATGTTACAGTTTGGATACCCAATAAACTCCCGGTCGAACTATTTAAATCTGCTAAATAAACCGTACCAAAGAAAATAGGGATTAGTAATAACAAATGGAGTAACTGGTTTTTAAAGATGAATGATTTTGGGAGGCTACTCTTCATGGTCCTTGTCTCTTAATTATTTTGTAAAATCTTCCCCCGGAAACGAAGGCGAGCACAGCGAAGCCAATAATCGCTGGTTTGAAAAGACTACCCATATCCATTTTCACCAGCTAATAAAAGATTACATTAAAGTTGATGACGAGAAACTGAAATCAATTTTTTCGACAGTTGCACAACTGCCTCGTCTTTTCTCAATATTTTCACAACGCTCATAAGCACCCTTTTTAGTCACATGAAAAGGCTTACAATTAAGATGGGGAAATTGTTCAATTTTTCAGGGTGGGATAATGAAGGTGAGTTTTATGGACTTTCCCATGATGATGAAGCAGCATCCCATTACAATAAGGTGGTCAGAGATACGGCTTGTGGGGCGGGTTGATGAGGGAGCCCTTTTTCAGGTTTTAGAGGGGGTCAGTATGGTCCTGAATATCCAAAGGGCAACTAATAATTTTTTTGAAGTTGCCAAGAGCACCTGAACAACGCAACAACAAAGCAATTTTGCATATCCCTGTGTCCTGGTAACAGTGGTTTAGCCGAATGCTCTAATGTATTACTCCTTCGCGCCTTTTATGAAAAATGCTCCGAGTGATGCACTGACCAATCCTTGAAATGGACCCAACCAAAAGTTTGACTGCGTCATCAGCTGGACAGCCGATAAAGGAGAGAAGGGCTGCATCAGTATTGTTAAGGAGACTACGAATAAATAGGTTAGAGACAAACTGAAGGAAAGTCTGAAAAAGAATCTGTCAACGGTTTGGATTTTCAGTCCCTTTCCCACAGCATCCATTACAAGTACACCAATTATGAGTGAGAGAGTCGGCATAATGGTTGGCAGATACCAACCCCACGCATCACTGGAATCTACCCCATAGCGCCCGAGTATTGTTTGAAACAGCATAATGGCAAAGACAAAACCTGCACCACTGAACCAAAGTACTGCTAATCTTCTTTTAGATTTTTCCCATGAAATTTGCATTATCTACCCTCCAAAATTAATAAAAATCCAGAGCCCGCTAAATGGTCTCTACCTGTTAAAGCTGCTGACGGTAAAAGCCTGTGCTCATCGGATTCCCGCTTCTCAAATTGATATATGAGAGCAGTAATCTTAAATTCATCAGTAAACTCCTGATTTTTTACTGAAGTGGGTAATGCATTTAGCCCACCACTAAGCCAGCCCATAGCATCATCGCGTTCAACAACCTTATCAGATTGAGAAAATGGTTGAGGTGTGACGATAAAGACAACAACCCGAAACAAACCTGGATCCGCAAAGAAAAGTGCTCTTAAATATCGTCGTAAAGAAAAATATTCTAAAATCTCTTGTTCTAAAGACCATCGTCCTGGATTCTTTGGTGTGCCATCAGGATTGATTTGTTCTAACCGGGTTACAAGTGCAAAGCCCCCTGGCACAGAAAAGTAGCTTTTTTCGACATAGCCTGACGCGTCAAGTGCATGCCTGAATTTCCGGTCCAAATCTCCCAGGAGAATGATTTCTTCATGAGATTCCTTCACTAATTCTGTCACATCCATAAATGCAGAAGCTTGTGGGGGAGGCCAGGGAAAAGCAGGAAAATCAGGAGATTGTTCAAATACCAATACATGCCTTGAACGGCAGCCCTGGATTAGAAGGACAATAATTATGACAATGCATATCACTACTATTTTCGTCTCGGCTTTCATTATCCTGTATGTAATGTTTCGACCTTCAAACATGAGATTCAGGTGTTACAATGAAAAAAGTAAAAGTTGTATTCCGTGGTCATCAGCCTGGAAAAGGCAAAGTATACATTTAGGAGCAAAAAGGCATATTTAGCTCACATCACAATTAAAACCTGCATGAGTACTAAACAGTCTGAAGAGAATTAACCCATCCAACATTTTGCAATAGAACTTTGAAAAACCTTTCAAAGAATAAAACAATCTGTGTAAAAACTGTCAGCTATTGCGAATTCACCCACACAGACGTCAGAAAAAATTTTTAGCTCAATTATTCTTGATCAACTATTCTACTGATAACTTCCTGTATGCAGAATCAAAGTTAGCGTTTTTTTTATTTATATCACGCTTTTTTTCAGACTAATTATAAATCATAATTCATCTGATAAGCACATATTCTGTCATAAATGCTCCGGAATAAAATTTCCTTTTTTATAAAAGGGGGCAGTATCCGCCGGAATGGCAGATGTGTTTTATAACTGTTTTTTCAGGATTTGGAGGGGTCGGTTGGGGGCGGAAAATCCATTGCGGTTCCGCTTGCAACAATGACCGCTAACACTCCCATTGCCCATTCCCACGGAATATTTCCTGGAATGCCTGGTGCCTGAAGTTTAGTCCAAATCTAATACCCCAAATTGTTGATGGGGTGGTATGGTATTATCCATAATATCAAATCCCGGATTTTCAATCGCCTTTCATTAATTTCCAGAGGCCCTTATTTCTATGTTCCCAAATTTTTATAAGCAGCCTTCCCTTTTTTCTTTACTTGAATTTTATGCAGCGCTACTTGGCTACCTGTATCCGATGGGTAATTAAACCATTTTGGGTCATTATCTGCACCAGATAGATTCCATCGGTTAAACCTGATATATTCATTTCATAAATCAGGTTATTGACAACGGAAGAATAAACCACCTGTCCGAGCATGTCAACCATTTGAACAGATTTAATTTCTGAATCGGCCTCGATATACAGATTGCCACGAACCGGGTTTGGATAGATCTTGAGTGAAATGTCTTCGGTTTCGATCACATTGGGCTCTGTTTCCTCCTCCATCACAACTTCAATCATCATTTCTTCGGTTACCTCTGCTTCATCACTCACTTCGATAAAACCTGGGGCATTTATAATGTATTCGTAAATGCCTGCTGTTATGTCAGTAAAGGTATAATCTCCCATTTCATTGATAATGCTGTTAAACATAATGGTAGCATTTTCGATAGGTTCTCCCTCATTGTCTATAATGTCAAATGTGACTGTAAATGTGGGTGGATCACCTGCTTCAAATACGTCTTCCACAACCATATGGTTTGTGACCTCTACAACCCTGTTGGGGTCCCCGGCCCATTCGCCACCATCCCAGCCTTCGCCGATTAAGTCAGAGAAGTATTTGTACTCGTATGTTCCTGCTTCCAGTTGGAAAGTAGCGACGTAAACCATCGGGTTGTCCGCATGGGGTTCCATCACCTGATCCGGATCGGTTCCCGGTTCTGCCCAGCCCAACAAGCTTCCCGAGATCAGGATATGGTGCTCGTCAGGATCAAATCCATATAACTGGCCGTTCATAACAGCATCGGCAATGTCAACGTGGAATGTGACCTCAAACACGTTGGGTTCTCCACCCAGTCTAATGTTGTCAAAGTAAATGATAATGTCTTCATCAAGTTCCAACGGATCCTCAAAGTCGGGCATAAAGGCGATTACAGGATATTCACCATCAGCATCCGGGAAATGGAATACCAGGGTTTCCCATTCATACACCTGGGTTTGAGGCTGCATAGATTCAAATTCAAAAGTACCTCCGGGGCCACCTTCTACTTTGAATTTTACCGGGCTGATGCGGGACTTCCACACATCTACATACACATACTTGTGCTCGCTCATATCAAAAGGCTCCGGTATTGCGGACCAGAAACCGCCCCATGGCAAACCATGCTGACTACGGAAAAATTTACCCACGCGGTGACTTGGGTTGGCTTCATTCTGGTAGGGGTTGAATACAACATCAAAATAACTGTCGTCATCTTCTCCTCCTGCCATAAGATTCATGGGAATGGGCGAGAAGTTCTCAATCATCAGCTCATTGCCTTCACCAGGCTCTTCGTTGTCACTGAAAATAATGTTGTCAAAGTAAATGATAATGTCTTCAACAAGTACCAACGGATCCTCAAAGTCGGGCATAAAAACGATTACAGGATATTCACCATCAGCATACGGAAAGTAGAAAGTAATGGTTTCCCATGCTTCGGTAAGGGTTTGGGGCTCTAAAGACTCAAATTCATAGGTGCCGCCAGGACCTCCTTCTACCTTGAATCTGATAGGGCTGATGCGGGGTTTCCATACCTGTACATGTACATATTTCATGTTGGTCATGTCAACCGGTTCAGGGAGTAAAGACCAAAATCCGCCCCACGGCACACCATGCTTGCTGCGGAAAAATTCAATTACATACTGGCTGGGATTGGCTTCATCCAGGTCGGGGTTGCCAATCACAGTCATCGCACTGTTGTCATTCTCGCCACCAAACATAATGTTCAGCGGGATGTGTTCGAAATCTTCAATCATCTGGCTGTGGGTGTATCCCGCATATGCCAGCATAAATGCCAAAACAATCATAAACTTTTTCATGATTTTGCTTTTTTTTTTGTAAATAAAAATGAAAATTAACAGTAACTATTCAGCAATGTAAAAAATTCGCGAGTTATTAACCCTTTTGGATTGCGTTTTTGCGAGATGCATGTTTTTATCAACACTGCATGTAAGAAATTGAAAACTTGCTTGTTGTTAATTTCTGTATATCGATTAGAATGCTTTGATTTGCAGAAAACAAAGCAAAAATGACTTCTGAGCAACAACGCATATCAGAACCAGGGTCAACACATTAAAATCCTAATAAATAGAGGAGATATTTTTCATCCCACCCTGCTCTGAGTGGTTTTGTTTTCAAGCTACCCTTGTTGCCCTTGCCAGATTTAACCAGATTCTAAAGTTGTTTTTTGAATAATTGCAAAGTTTTGTGCCGCATTTGCATTTCTTTTTCTCTGGTGGTCCTCTCTGAATGTAGCGTCAAGAGTCCAATGCAAACAGTTCTCCACCTGCCAGTGCTTACCGATGCTATTATTCATTATCTCCGCGTTTACATTAAGACTGCTTATGAACCACCGCGTTTCCTCTGTTTTGGTATTGTTTATTTGCCTGGTTGGTACCCGTAATCTTTACTATGCTTGCCAGATTTTCCCGCTTTAATTGCTCTTCATCCGGGATTTTTAAATCATTGATTCCCTGGTATTTCCTGGCTTCTATTCTTTCATGACCCTTTTACACCGGTCTATGTTCATTGGTGGGAGCCTGCACCTTGAAAATGGTTTCTGCAATTTCTTTTAAATACCCATGGTTAGATTTTAAAGCCAGAAGGTAATCTGCTTTACTTTTAATGATCTATGCTTGCGTTTTCTGACAATGCGTGGGTCATAGATCTGTCCAAAAAACTTGTGTAAATTTGTCTCCATATGGCTGCGTTAATTTTTCAGCTAATAGGGCACAAATTATTCCCATAATAACCTGACAGGCAATCTATAATGTCAACATAAACAACCCGGTTTACAACAAACAATTACTAACACTTGTATTTTCAAAGCCAGTTTCATGCGTTGGCCCTGTATTTCCAGGGACTCTTATTACTATATTCCCATATTTTTCCGTTCATACAAATATAACAAAAAAAGGTATTTCTTGTTATTATTATTTCTTGATGGCAAGTCATGAGCTCCGCCTTACCATATCCGATTCTTATGCATTTGCGTGTTGCTGTCAATTGCTGATTTTATGATTAGGACGGTAAGGTAGTTGCAAATCCCAAAGGATTAATGCAGGAATGTCAGTTCCGGAAATCCACTTATACTTTTAAGTGGCTCAGTTGATTCCGGAACAAGCAAATAAAACTTTGTGTTTTTTGAAAAAGGGAGGGCAGTATCCGCCGGAATAGCAGGTGTTTTTTAATTCAATTTTACCCGGATTTAGAGGGGGCGGTATGGGGCGGTATATCCAGTCATAATCTTTCAGGGTTTGGTTTCAAAGATTATACGGTAGAAATTACAGCAAAGGAATTAAAAGTGGCACAATTTACTCCGGTATGGGTGGCACAAGATAGTCCGGTATGGGTGGCACAATATAAAGCGGTTTGGATGGCACATGTTGGACCGGTTTATCCATAGTCCTATTCAGTACCATAAAATGAATCATCCTTCCAATTGCCAGGGTTGTTAAAGATGTATTTTGTAATACGTTGCAATGCATCATCATTGCGAATGATATGGTCATAAAAACGCGATTGCCATTCAAAACCGGGATTTATTTTACAGGCACCAACGGTTACGGCAGATTTAAAACCACGAATTATGGACGCCAGATTTTTGGATTGGGGACCAA
>SLPR01000015.1 GCA_007131895.1 Bacteroidales bacterium
GCAAACCATTAACCTGCCCGGTTATCACAACTGTAATGACAGGGTATTGTCTGTTTTGCCTATCTGGCATATTTTCGAAAGAGTTATTGAAATGTACACTATCAGTTTTGGTGGGTGCACCTACTATTCCTCCATCCAAACCCTGGGCGACGACATGAAAAATGTTGAACCAACTTTTATGGCTTCTGCGCCCCGTCTGTGGGAAAAGCTTCACGAAAGAATCATCAGGGGGGTGAAATCATCGCACCCGGTGCGCCAGATTTTATTTCACATTGCCTATTTCCTTTCGCGTCAATACAAGGGTTCTGAATATTTCTTTACCGACAAATACCTTAAGATGAATCCTCAGCCCTGGTGGAAGCGTGCTATCCAGATGCCCTTTCAGGCAGCAAGGTGGCTGCTGGTATTGCCCTGGTATGGATTTTTCAATGCTGCCGTATTGGAACGGGTTCGTCTGGGAGCTGGGGGTTCGCTCAAAGCCACTATCTCCGGTGGTGGAGCTCTGCCTATTCACATCGACAGGTTTTTTAACAATGTAGGTATACCCGTACTGGAAGGATACGGAATGACAGAAACATCTCCGGTTATATCGGTAAGGTCGATGAACAACCTGGTGGTGGGTACCGTGGGGCCTCCTGTGCAGGGCACCGAAGTCAAGATTGTTGACCCGGAAACAGGTGAATTATTGTATCCCAATGCTGCTTATCCTGACAATGGGCGCTCGCAAAGAGGCGAGATATGGGTGCGGGGTCCACAGGTAATGAAAGGATATTACCGAAACGAAGTTTTAACAAATCAAACAATTATAGACGGATGGCTTCGTACCGGCGATCTGGGTGTGATTACCCACAACGATTGTCTCAAAATCCTCGGCCGCTGCAAAGCCACCATCGTATTGTCAAGTGGTGAAAATGTGGAGCCGGAACCTCTGGAAATGCGCCTGCAACAAAGTCAGTTCATTGATCAGTGCATGATCGTAGGCCAGGACCAGAAGTTTATTGGTGCTCTGATTGTTCCGGTACTGGTTGAGTTCCAGAAATCGGGATTTGAAGCAAAAACGGTGGAAGACCTGGTGCGAAATCCGTTGGCACAAAAGTTTATCCGCGAAGAAATCCGCAGGATGACCTCAACATCCAATGGGTTTAAATCCTATGAACAAATCCGGGATTTCAGATTGCTTGCCGACCAGTTTGAGGTGGGCAACGAGCTCACCAATCTTTATAAGATAAAACGTCACATAGTAGAAAACAAATATCCCCATGTCATCGGAGAGCTATTCTCCAACGGACTGGCAAAACTAAAATAACCTATGGAATTTAACACCCAACTTCTTTATGCGCACGATCAGATATTGCTGGCACTGATGATCTTTGTCATTATGCTGGGAATGGGAGCAAGCCTTACTCCGGATGACTTCCGCGCTGTAATTCGCAAACCTCGTGGAGTACTGATCGGCTTCATTTCCCAGTTTGGCATTATGCCGTTCCTGGCATTCAGTCTTTCCATTTTGCTTGGATTGCACCCTGCCTTTGCCATCGCACTCATACTTATCGGTTCGCTTCCCGGAGGTACAACATCCAATATGTTTACCTATTTTTCAAGGGGTTCAGTAGCATTAAGCATTTCCATGACCACCGCTTCCACTTTGCTGGCCTTGCTCATGATGCCTCTTATTCTTAAAATCTATACCGGCGTTTTTACGGACCAGCTTACCGCAAGCATGCAAGCCACCGGGGCAGATAGCACTTTTGTGATTCCAACCGGCAACATCATCAGTTCTCTTATCCTGGTGTTGCTCCCTGTGGCCATGGGAATGTACCTGAGGAAAAAATCCCCTGAATGGGCCAAAACCGCAGAAGATACTGCCGGATTTGTGGGAATCCTTGTGATAGTCTACCTGTTGTTTACCGCTTTTTCGCGTCACGGTAAATTGTTCTTACAAACCCCAATAGAGGTGTATATTGGTGCCGTGGGCATTGGTCTGGCAGGCTTCTTTCTCGGGTATTGGTTCTCGCGTCTTTTTGGTATGTATCCCATCTTTCAGAGAGCCATTTCACTGGAAACAGGAATCCAGAACGGGCCCGTAGCTTTTGCGGTAATCTTACTTTCCTTCACTGAACCGGTTCAAAGTCAAATGCTTTGGCTGGCAATACTTTACTCCACATTTATTGTGATCTCCTCATCGGTTATCACCTTGTATTACCGTAAAAATGGGAGGTTTGACTGGGATATCTACAAAAACACCCAAATTCATAACAGGCTCTTTGGAAAAGACTACGTTACTCACTATCCCGATGGATTTCTGCCCGCCAGGCTGGTCAATGATCCAAGTCAGGGCACCATCCCGGTTCAGAAACGCAGGTAACCCATTTGCCACCCATCTTTTCTATATAACCTAATCAGGGCATTATCTATGTCAAGCCCTGCCAACCTAAACTTTGAGAGGGGATGACTACTAAGCTTAGTCATCCCTTCTCTGATTTAGAGGACGATGGAATCATTCCTTCACTTCTCACTGCAAATCTTTGAGCATCGGATAGAATGGACGAATGATAAGGAGAAAATCTTTTACTTTTGTATTTCACCAAACCATTTTCAACATGCGAAAAGTTTATGCCATTGGAGAGAGCCTGATCGATATCATTTTCAGCCAGGGAGATGTAAAAGCAGCACGCCCGGGAGGTTCTATGCTCAATTCTTCAATATCACTGGGTCGGGTGGGAATGGAAACCATCTTCTTTTCCGAATTCGGAACCGACCTGGGTGGTGGCTATCTGGCTGAATTCCTGGAGAAAAACCGTGTCAAAACCCATCACATCCATCGATATACAAAAGGCAAAACAGCCATTGCCCTGGCTTTTCTCAATGAACAGGGGGACGCTTCCTACGATTTTTACAAATCTTATCCTGAAGACCGGCTGAAGCTAACATTGCCAGAATTCACCCCCAATGACATCCTTCTGTTTGGTTCATTTTTTGGCATTGACCCTGCCATCAGGGAAAAAGTCCTTAAAGTGGTAAAGGGAGCGAAAAAGGGTGGAGCAATGATAGTATATGATCCCAACATTCGCAAACCCCATGCACACCAACTGGAAAAACTCCGCCCTTACATACTGGAAAATATGAATCTGGCCGATATTGTCAGGGGCAGTGACGAAGACATGGAGATTGTTTTCGGGGAGTCGGCCGTGAAAAAGCTTTCCCAAAAACCGCAACTTCTCAACAAGGTGCTTATCATCACCCGCAGCGCCACGGGGGTATTTCTTGAGAGCCCTCTTCATTCAGCCTCATACCCGGTGCCACAGATTGAAGTGGTAAGTACCATAGGGGCAGGAGACAACTTCAACGCCGGATTGATTTACGGTCTTATCAGACAAGATGTTGTTCGCGAAACCCTCAACAATACCTCACCAGAGCAATGGGAAAAAATCATCGGTTATGCCACGGCATTTGCCTCAGAGGTCTGCATGAGTTACGACAATTATATTTCCACTGAATTTGCCCGCAATTGTTGCTGAATCAGCAATTTAATCTCAGCCAAAAGGAAACACATAAACCGCCCTGGCTGTTTCAGGAATTATGATTCAAATAGAATATTACAGGCCTGCGGCAAAAACAGACGCCACAAAAAATCAACTCAACAACTCAACGACAGAGCAAAAAAATTCATAGCTTCGCATACCCAGGCAAGTATCACAAAGCGTACCTTTAAAACATCTCACCATCCACCCTCAGCAAATCATCAAAATCCCCATGGAGCAAAAATCCTTCTATGTTTACAAATCATCGGCCGGCAGTGGTAAAACCTACACCCTGGTAAAAGAGTACCTGAAAATTGTACTGGAAGACCCAACGAAAATCCGTAATATACTGGCCATCACCTTTACCAATGCTGCTGCTGCCGAGATGAAGGAGCGAATCATAGCAGCCCTGGGCGAGTTGTCATTGCTGGCCGGGATGGACGAGGAACAACGACCACCTTCGGCCACCAACATGCTAAATAGTTTACTGAAGGAAACCACCCTGCAAAGCGCCGAAATCATTGGCAATGCACGACTTGCTCTCACCCTTATTCTGCACAACTATGGTGATTTCAGTGTAAGCACCATCGACAGTTTTGCCCACCGCATCATCCGTAGCTTTGCTTTCGATTTGCGGCTTCCGCTGAATTTCGACGTAGAGCTCGACCAGGATCAGCTCCTGAGCCAGGCCATCGATTTGCTGGTAAGCCGGGCGGGAAAGGAACCGGCACTTACCCAATTGCTGGTGGAGTACATCGAGCTGCGTACCGATGAGGAACGAAGCCACTACATCGAATACGATATGGTCCGCCTTGCAAAAACCCTTATGGACGAAAAGGGAAGCCTCTATGTTGACAGGCTCAAAAACATCACACTGGATGATTTTGGCAGAATACACCGCAACCTCGCCACGAGTATCCGTAAATTTGAACAGTCGGTACAACAAAAAGCCCTTGAGGCCCGCGAGCTGATAGAAAAAGAAAACATCCCCGATGAGATGTTTTACCGGGGCAAGCCCGGCATCGGTACCTGGTTTGGAGAGCTGGCCAAAGGCAACATAGCAGAGAAAATAAGTCCCAACACTTACGTACAAAAAACCATTGAGGAAGATAAGTGGACTGCCGGGAAGGCAAAAGCAGATGTGGCTGCAGCCATCGAATCCATCAGTGGACAACTCAAAGAAATATACCTGCAAATTGAGGCTTTAACCCAATCGGGACTGGTTCATTTCAAAGTTCACAACCAGGTAAAAAAGCATCTGTTTCCCATGGCAGTTTTGTGCGAACTGGAGAAGGTGCTGGACGACATCAAGTCAGAACACTCCTTGCTGCATATTTCTGATTTCAATAAGAAAATATCAGAGATTGTATCGGTAGAATCTGCCCCTTTCATTTATGAACGAATCGGGGAGAGATACCAGCATTATATGATCGATGAATTTCAGGATACTTCGGGCCTTCAGTGGCAAAACCTGTTGCCGCTCATCGACAACTCGCTGGCATCCAACCATGTGAACCTGGTTGTTGGAGATGGCAAACAGGCCATTTACAGATGGCGCAACGGCGATGTGGAGCAATTTGCAGCCCTGCCGAAGTTGTTGCCTTCCATTACAGCAGAATCACGCCTGCTGTGGCAGCAAAACCTGGAGAGAAACCACAGGCCTCTCCCTCTCGATACCAACTGGCGCTCTCTCCCTGAAATCATTGATTTTAACAATCGGTTTTTCGAATTTGCCAGCCAATACCTTCCTGACGACCTTAAGAAAATCTATGAGGGCCATGCCCAAAAAAAGCATCCCCATAAAACCGGAGGCTACATTCAAATAGAGTTTCCTGCCGGCACACCTGAGGAAAACCTCGATTATCGCGATAACACCCATAAGCGGATTCTTGAGATTATCCATGAACTCAAAGCGAACAAACACCCGCTTAACGACATCACTATCCTGTGCCGCTCCAATGGAGAGGCAAGCGCCATTGCCCGCTATCTGCTGGAAAACAACCTCAATGTAATATCATCAGAATCGCTGTTGCTGAGCCAGTCGCCCAAAGTCAATTTTATCCTTTCGGTCATGCGTCTTATCAACCACCCCGGCGACGAGGTAAGCCTCACGGAGTTTCTCCAGTTTCTTGTAAGCAGCAACAGAATTCCCATTGGCCTTCATGAATCTTTGAAGCAACTGAAGCAAGGACAGTCGGAAAACAAAGAAAAAACCATCTCCCTGGAAGAGGTGAAAACCTTTCTTCATCAACAGGGGGTTCATTTTTCTTTTCAGCAGTGCCTCCATCTGGGTTTGTACGAACTGGGAGAAACCATTGTAAGAGGATTTTTCGGATCTCGCCCCGTTGACCCCTTTATTGCATTTTTCATGGATGTGCTTTATGATTACAACAACCGGTTTGTATCTACCCTGTCGGATTTCCTGGAATGGTGGCAGGAAAACGCCCAGAAGCACTCGGTAGTTGTACCTGAAGGGGTGGATGCCGTGCAGGTTATGACCATACACAAATCCAAAGGGTTACAGTTTCCGGTGGTAATTTATCCTTTCGTAGACAAGGATTTCTCAAGGCCCGGGAAAGAAGGAGAATGGGTGGAACTGGAAGATATGGATGAAACACGCCCACTGGATATTGCATGGCTGAGCATATCCTCGGCCATGGAAGGCACACCCTGGGAAGAAATATGGCAAAAAGAAAAAGGGAAAACCCTGCTTGACTTGCTCAACGTAACCTACGTTGCTTTTACAAGGGCAGTGAGCAAACTGTTCATCCTTTCCAAACACCCTGATTCAGGAAAATTCTCTGACAAAAACCTCGCAGGATTTCTCCATAATTTCCTGGTGCAGGAAAACCTTTGGCAGGAATCGACTTTGTTATATTCTCTGGGAGAAAACACACCTGCTGCAATGGGATTGCAGGAAAACAATATTGAAAACACAGCCTCTATCTTTGAAGAATACATCAGCACACCCTGGGCAGGAAAAATATCAGTACGCTCGCGCCAGCTGGAACTGCACGAAGACAGAACCACCGCTTCAGAACGTGGTTCGCGTATCCATGAGATCATGGAGCATATCCATATGGCTGAAGATGTGGACATCGTTCTGGATAAACTCTACCAGGCCGGACAAATTGACTCCATTGAAACAGGCCAGCTGAAAGAAAAAATTCTGGCCATCGTTAGTCATCCCCTTATCAACACGTGGTTTGCAAAAGGAATCAGAGCCAAAAACGAATGCGGAATGTACGATGCGAAAGGAAGATTTTTCAGAGCAGACAGGGTCATTCTCAGCAATGAAACAGCAGTGGTGATGGATTATAAAACCGGCACTCCCCATCCCTCCCACGCTTTACAAATCAACAATTATGCTTCCATCATTGAAAAGATGGGCTATACCGATGTAAAAAAATACCTTGTTTATCTGGACCACAACAATGTGGAATTGGTCTAAATAAAAAATGAGGGTGCACTCCGTTTTTTCCTTCCGTAAGAAGGGTGGCATTAGAAAAATATTTGTACTTTAACCGATCGAAACAGCTCTGCTCAGGCACGAAAGGTCAAAGTTCTTTTTACAGGAAGCATCCATGCAAACCGCAAATCATCCATCTTAACGAAGATAGAGTCCGCTTTGCTTGTTGGGTCGGCCCTTTTCAGGCCATTAAGTACTTTAATTCCGTA
>SLPR01000061.1 GCA_007131895.1 Bacteroidales bacterium
CTTCCCGCAAGCCTGTGCTATATTCTTAACGCCGGTGGCATTAATAAGCATAGCCTGCTGTTTGTCTGATTCCGCCTTCTCAACTGCCGTATATCCCGCACAATTGATCACCACCTCAATTTTGTTACCCTTGATAAATTTGGCAGTGTTCTCTTCATTGGTGATATCCAGCTCTTTAACATCTGTAAAAAAGAATTTGTAGTTGGGGTATTCTTTTTTAAGTGCTTGTAATTCACTTCCCAATTGTCCCTGGCTGCCTGTTACGAGTACGTTCATGAAAGTTTGTATTTAGAAATGCTTGTTGTTGTGAACAAATGTCTGTTTGCTCGCATAGCTTAAAAACCATTTTGAGGTAGCTTTACAATGTCAAGTCAAACAACTATGAAATTTGATGCAAATTTAGAGATTTTTTTCTCTTTTTTCTGACGAATAAATTATTTGAGTATATTTTAAAATTTAAATTAACAATCGTCAATAAAGTTGTAATTTAGTTTTGCCAAACAAATTCATATATTGACTGATTGAATAAATTATTTGAATATGACCCCAAACAGTATAGAGAGAGAAGTATTTGATACCAACCGTAAGGCATTATTTATTAACCTGGATGATACCATATATGGCTCATTTGCCGAAATTGGCGGAGGTCAGGAGGTAGCCCGCTGTTTTTTCCAGTCGGGAGGTGCCTCCGGAACAGTGGCCAAAACCATATCTGCCTATGACATGGTTTTCAGTGATACCATGTATGGCAAAACACCAAAAGGTCGCTACGTGTCCGAATCGCGTTTGATGCAGATGCTCGATATCGAGTATAACAATCTGGTAAAAGTTCTGAGAAACAAGAGGGGGGATGAAACAAGGTACTTTGCTTTCGCCAATACCGTTACAACCCTAAATTACCAGAAAACCAATCAGGGGCACGGATGGGTGGGTGTAAGGTTTCAGCTCAAACCCAACTCACAACCCAATGATGTAATCCTGCACGTAAAATTGCTTGAAAAAGATAACTTGTTGCAACAAAAAACCCTTGGCGTGTTGGGAGTAAACCTGATTTATGCCTGCTTTTACAATTATCAGTATCCCAACAGTTTTCTTAAGTCGCTGGTAGAACTCAATCTGGAGGATCGTATAGAAATTGATATGATAAGCATGCACGGACCCGACCTGGATTATGTGGATAACCGGCTGCTGGCAGTACAGCTGGTGAAAAACAACATGACCACAGTGACTATGTTTGACCGCTACGGAAATGTTAAACCCCCATCTGAGCTGTTGTATAAAAAGAATGTAATGCTGCTTCGGGGCAGTTTCAGGCCTATTACCTACGTTGGTTTTGATATGCTTAAGGCAGGATTTGGATTGTTTAAAAAAGAAATAGGGTTTGACAAGGAAAATACGATTGTGTTGTGCGAAATGACCCTTAAAAACCTTATTGAAGAAGGCGTTTTTGATGAAAGAGATTTTCTTGACAGGGTGGATATTCTATGCGGGATGGGACAAAATGTGATGATTACCAATTTCAAGGAGTTTTACAAGGTATCCAGTTGGTTTGCCAATTACCAGATACAGAATATCCGCATGGTAATCGGAGCGCTAACTTTCCGCAAGATCCTGGAAAAGCAGTATTACAAACACCTGAAGGGGGGTATCCTGGAAGCTTTTGGACGTTTGTTTACTGAAAACCTTAAAGTGTATCTCTACCCGGGCCGTGAAAAACAAACACACAATATACTGACGACCGAAAACATGCCCATGGAAGAAGATGTGAAGTTTCTTTATCAGCATCTGATTGAATCGGGTCTTATCATTGATATACCCAATTACAGAAAAGAAATATTACCCTTTTTCTCTTACAAAGTTCTGGCAAAACTCAATGCCAATGATCCTGAATGGGAGACTATGGTTCCCAAATACGTTTCATCTTTCATCAAAAACAAGAATTTGTTTGGCTACGGAAGTAAGGAGAAAGAACCTGTGGTGAGAAAGAAGGAGCCCTGATCTTATTTTCTGATAATGCAAAAGCCCGGCATAATACCGGGCTTTTTGCTATATAAAAGTCAAAACAAAACTTACATATCAAAATCGTCAAAGTCCATGCTGTCTCTGTCGCCGTTTTCGCGTGCGCGGCGATCTCTTCGCCGTTCAAATTCATTGATGCGGTAGGTAAAGCCAAGGGTTATCTGCCTGCTGTTTCTCCAGCGTTCTGTATCCATGGTGAAATTATCGCCATAATTGCTCATGCTGAAGCGCATGGTGTTGAAAATGTCAGAAACATTCAGCGAAATGGTGCCGGTATTTCCCCATATATTTTTTCTTATCCCGGCACTTGCCGAATACATTGCATCCATTTCACCCTGCAGCATGATGATGGGGGAACGGTAAAAACCGTTTACCTGGAAGGCCCAGCCGCCAGGCAGGTTCATGTTACTGACAAATCTTCCTGACCAGGAATAATTGTCATTTTCCAGTTCCATTTGAGCACCTCTTCCTTCAATGATATTGCGGAAGTAGCTGAAGGTTCCGTTCATGCTCCACCAGCCGTTTATTCTTTGCGAAAGGATAAGTTCTGCTCCATAAGAGATGCCTTTGTTGAGATTTTCGAAAGTGCTGAGTGTTACTTCTCTTCCTTCGAGTCCGGGCAACTGGTCTGTAACCGTCTGGAAACGGGTAACCATGCCGTCGGTATGGCGATAAAACAGGCTTGGATTGATGGTAGTGCTTTTCCAGAAACGGGTATAGCCCAGTTCCAGGGAGTTGATGAGTTCTGCATCCAGCTCGGGGTTGCCCATGGATACTTCATACTCACTGCTAAACCGCATAAACGGGTTGATATTTCGGTTGTGGGGCCTGTTGATACGCCTGCTGTAACTCAGCTGCACTGCCTGGTTGTTTTCAAAATTGCGTCGTACATGTGCTGTGGGGAAGAGGTTGAGGTAGTTTTTGTCGAATGTCACACCCTCAGTAAGCTGGTTCCCGTCCACAAAGGTTTGCTCTGCCCTTAATCCGGTTTGCAGGCTGAACTTTCCCAGCATGGTAGCATACATGGCATAGGCAGCATATATTTGCTCGTCGTAAATGAAATGGTTGCTGCGGTTGGTATTGTTTTCCCATACACCGGAAACCTGGTTTTCAAAAAGGAATTCTGAATCCATTTGCCTTACCTGGGTTCTGAAACCGGTTTCAAACTTGGTATCATCACCTAAGGGATGGACATAGTCCAACTGACTGGTGAAAGACCAGTTGCTACCGTCCATATGTGATCTTTCCAGCACATTCTGCCCGTTGGGGTTATCCCAGTTTTGGTCAAAAAACTGTTGGCGGAAGTTTTCATTGCGATCCATGTTGCGTGTAGAAAAACCCACGTCGGCAATCAACTCTCTATGGCGCTCATCGTAAGTACGTCTGAAATTGAGCTGATGGCTAAAGGAATTGTGCAGCATATCAGTCTCATTATCCATTAAGAAAAGGCTGTTTGGGCTGGTAAGGTCCTGGTAAAGCATGTACCCGGTGAGGTTGTCCATGTTTCGGTTCCAGTTGCTGTAGCGTGTGGAAGCTGTTAGCGTGTTTTTAGGATTAAAATTGTAATCCACACCCAGCTGTGCATTATGAGAATTCATGCCGAAGTTGCCGGTAATATCCTGGTCCATAAAGTTGGAAATACCACCTCCAAAGGTTTCTCTCTGGCTGTTGCCAAAACTTTCCATATCCGATAGTCTGCCGCTGTAGTTGGTAAAAAAGTTCCAGTTGTTTAATTTATAGTTGAGGTTGATGGAACCACTGTATCTGCCGGCAGTGCCTGCGTTAAGTGACACCATACCATTGTATCCGGGCCTGCGTTGCTGCTTGAGTACAATATTAATGATGCCTGAAGTACCTTCGGGATTAAACCTTGCTGAAGGATTTGTAATTACTTCTACCCGATCTATCATTTCAGCAGGAATCTGCTCCAGTGCTTCTGATCCGCTCAAGCCCGTGAGGGTTGAAGGGCGTCCGTCGATCAGAATGGTTACATTGCCACTGCCTCTGAGGCTGATATTGCCGTCAAAATCCACTGCTACGCTGGGAATATTCTGCATGATATCCAGTCCGGTACCTCCAATGGCGGTAAGTTCCTGCCCCACATTGATAACTCTTCGGTCAAGGCCGGTTTCCATTAGCGAGCGGGCTGCTTCCACCGTAACTTCTCCCAGCATCTGGGCCGAAGGCGACACTTCAATAATTCCCATGTCTACTTCAGGCTCACGGAAGGTAATGCGGATGGAGTTGAAATTCTGGCGTGGATAACCCACAAAATTGACGCTTATATAATACATCCCCGGAGGGAGTTCGTCCATGATAAATTTCCCTTCTTCGTTGGTTATAGCGCCGGAAACCATAGTAGAGTCGCGTTCACTATTGAGAACCACACTGGCAAACATAAGAGGTTCGCTGGTTTTTGAGTCTATAATAGTACCCTGTAGTTTTCCGATTTTGGGTGGAGTACTACCTTCGGTTGCCCTGCGCCCTTGTCCCTGACCGGGCTGTGAATATAATTCTGCAGCAAACAATGCCAGGATGCTTATAAACAGCAGGGTGAAAATTCTTTTTGAAACTTTTTTAATGTCCATTGTTTTGGTATAACTGTTTTATTGATTGCATTATTTACATTACAAGTGTTTTCTGCCATCTGCTGACAGGTGGGAATTAGACGCAGTTTCTTATTTATAGTTTAAGGCAGGACAGAATTATTAGTCTTTTTTGTGACAATGTTAAAAGCAGGAGGTAGGGTAAGGATATAAAAAAACCCTGTGATGGTTAATCACAGGGCCTCTCTTCATGTTGTTTTTGTTTTGTTCTTGCAGCGGTAAAATTATGAAAAAAAACCAAAAACAAAAAGAAATTGGAAAATTTTACCGCTTTGCAATCTTTTTTAGAATACGCAGTTTTGTTTTACAGGGTTACAATTATTTTTTTTGTCACAAATTCGATTCAAAATTTTCAGATTTAATAAGGGTTAATATTATCAGCAAACAGTCATTTACTTTTAAACAATTCCAAACAAATGCAGATATAATTTCTGTAGAATGCAGATTTACAGCGCATTGCTTTGTGCGATACTTTTCTGGTGCTGTTGAAAAACAGTTTTTCCTTACGATTGAAGCTGAAAAGGGAAGTAGTATATTTGCAAGTTAATACGAAAACTTACTATGAGTGCAAATTATAATGAAGACAGCATAAAATCCCTCGAGTGGGATGAGCATATCAGGCTACGTCCGGGTATGTACATTGGAAAATTAGGTGACGGCAGTTCACATGACGATGGCATTTATGTGCTTATCAAGGAGATTATCGACAACTCCATTGATGAGTTTATCATGGGCAACGGCAAAACCATTGAAGTGAGTATTTCCGAAAAAATGATTACCGTGCGCGATTATGGCCGTGGAATCCCTTTGGGAAAAGTTGTGGAATGTGTATCGCGTATGAACACCGGCGCCAAATACGAAGGCAAGGCATTTAAGAAAACTGTGGGGTTAAACGGTGTGGGTACCAAGGCCGTGAATGCATTGGCCGGCCAGTTTACCATTCAGTCCATCAGAGATGGAAAAACAAAAATAGCAAGATTTGAAAAGGGTGTGCTGGTGGAGGAGTTTCCTGAAGAGGTCCATAATGGCCGCCGGGGCACCAAGGTTAGCTTTATACCTGATGAAGAGATATTTGGTAAGTACCGGTATATCAATGATTATATTGAGAAAATGCTATGGAACTATGTTTTTCTCAACAAAGGGCTTGCCATACATTTTAACGGGAACAAACTCTTTTCGGAAAGAGGTCTTTTTGACCTTCTCACCCGAAATATCGATACTCCAATTTGCTATCCTATCATTCACCTGCAGGAGGATGATTTGGAGTTTGCCTTTACCCATAGTGCTACCCAATACAGCGAAGAGTATTTTTCGTTTGTAAACGGGCAGCATACTACCCAGGGGGGGACACACCAAAACGCCTTTCGGGAATCACTGACCAAAACCATACGTGATTTTTACAAGCGTGATTTTGATTCCAGCGACATCAAAACATCCATCATCGTGGCCCTTAGCATAAGGGTGAATGAGCCGGTTTTTGAGTCACAGACCAAAACCAAGCTGGGTTCTCAATACATGGATGGCAATGGCAACGGGGGCGCAACCATCAAAAATTTCATTGCGGATATTCTTAAGCGACGACTTGATAATTACCTGCACATGAATCCTGAAACCGCAGACGCCCTGCTGAGAAAGATTCTGCAAAGTGAGAGAGAACGCAAGGATATGGCCAGTATTAAAAAGCTGGCCAAAGAGCGGGTGAAAAAGGCCAGTCTCCACAATAAAAAATTGCGTGACTGCAGGGTTCACTACAACGGTAACCACGAGAAGCGACAGGAAACCACCCTTTTTATTACCGAGGGAGACTCTGCATCCGGAAGTATCACCAAAGCCCGTGATGTAAACACCCAGGCTGTTTTCAGTCTCAAGGGCAAGCCCCTTAATTGCTATGGCCTTACCAAGAAGATTGTTTATGAAAATGAAGAGTTTAACCTGCTGCAGGCCGCTTTGAATATTGAAGACAGCATTGAGGATTTGCGCTATAACAATATTGTAATCGCTACGGATGCCGATGTTGATGGTATGCACATCCGGTTGCTGCTGATTACCTTCTTTTTGCAGTTTTTCCCGGATCTGGTTCGCAACGGGCATTTGTTTATTCTTCAAACCCCGCTTTTCAGGGTGCGCAACAAGCAGCAAACCATTTACTGCTATTCTGAAAATGAACGAAGGGCAGCCATGGAGGAGCTCAAAGGCAAGCCTGAAATTACCCGATTCAAAGGTTTGGGAGAGATTTCTCCTGACGAATTTGAAAACTTTATTGGAAAGGGAATCAGACTGGATCCGGTTTTGTTGCAAAAAGACGGCAGCCTGAAAGAAATGCTGGAATTTTACATGGGTAAGAACACACCCGACCGGCAGAATTTTATCATTGACAACCTGCGGGTTGACCTTGATCTGGTGGAAGTACCCGAAATATCTGAAGTGCCTGAAATATCTGAAAAACCAGAAATGGCCGAAATAGCCAAGTGATTTCTTTTCAGTATTGTCAGTGAAAAAAAAG
>SLPR01000281.1 GCA_007131895.1 Bacteroidales bacterium
CCTCTTAAACAATAACAATACTTTAGTATTTTTTTTAAACTGTTAAATATTTTTTACTATATTCGCCAACGTAAACATTTGGGCGTTTTGTAAATTTAATTTGCTATTTGATGCAAACGCTTCTACATACAAACCTAACAACATAAGCTTCAGGAGACAAAAGGGACGGTTACAGCTTGGGATTTACATGCAAAAACAGGATAGAACCAACATCGTACAACAATGGGGGCATTAACTATTATTTATTTGAGCGGATGTATTTTGTCTTTGGGATATGGAATTTTAATTCATGACAAGGTAAATCCAAGGGAATTTGTTATTCTTGTTTTATTGTCAACACTTAGCTTGTTGTCATTGTTTGCATTATTTCTTGGTCACGGATTCAACATTGTAAACAAAAGCGAAAGAGAATACCAGTATTCCGTCAATATTAATTATATTCCTTTGAAACTTTTTGAAGAAAAGAAAATCATTCCAGGAATCGAAACTACGCTTGATACCACGCGCTACGAACTGGCAGATTCACGGGGAGTATCCGCTGGAAAACTCTTTTCAACTCTCAAACTGTATATTATTAATGACTATAAGCTTCTTCAATCCAATCATTCCTGCAATAGCTCACCGAAATCATTCATCGACAACAGCCCTCAGTTACCGAAACCTTAACCCGTCAAGCAACCTGTTGTTTGAACGCAATTACAGTATCAATACTACATATTCGGAATTATAAAGAGATCAGTTAATCAGTTGCAATAAAAAGATTCAACGAACAGATAAAAAATACGCAACTATTATTGCAAATTACCGAAAAAAAAGTGCGGTTGCTTTTTTCGATTTGACCCAGAAATCTGACGAAATCAGCCAACTACTTGCAAACAAATACAGAATCAGGAAAACCGACTTAAAAACCGGACAATGTATTTTTGAAAAGGAAAAGTCAATTTTCAGAAAAGCATCCATCAAAAAAGAAGTATAAAATCAACCGGTTCTTACTGTACTTCAGAGTTAACCGGAGCACGGTTCATTGTTTCTAACACCCCAAATCCATCAACCCTAACTGAGGATAAAGAAGCAGCTTTGTTAAATTTGATATCAGCCGTTTTTTCTCATATTACAGGCAACAACAAAAATTGATTCATAATCTTTACATCTACTCAGGTAGAATAAGAAGGTTATTCTTGCCAATTTGGGAACAAGGGGAAAACAAGAAAAGGCCTTCTGTTCATGCTTTGGTTAATCCGGCAGATGCAAGTGATAAGGAAAGTTCAAAAGGAAAGACGAACATTTAAATTTAGAGACACGAAGCTTATATCGGATAAAAAATCAAATCACATTAAAGAAATTTTTCAACGGCGGTTTTGATTTAAACCTGGTCTAAATAGTTCTCCAATGCTTCCTTTTAAAAAAAAAATATCATCCTTTTTTATCAATTAGCACTGACCCCTAAAAACGAAACAAAGTAGAGCATTCAATCGTTACTATGGTTAACTTATACAATCCATAAAAAAATCCAATTATCGATAATAAAAGACAAACTCAGCATATCAATTCAATACAGCCATGGAGGAACAAAGCAAAAGCGTTGAACGACTAAATAATGTGGTAAAAATCATAGAAAAGTACATAATCAAAACCCTGATAGGTTTGATGTCACTATTGCTTATAATTGCAACCTTACAATTAGCCTTTATGGTTGTCATGAGCATAATAGAATCCGAAGTATTTATTCTTGACCTTGATGTAATGATGGATCTTTTCGGGGTATTCCTATTGGTGCTCATTGGGATTGAATTGCTCGATACCATTAAGGTATATTTCAAAAAGCACGAAATTCACGTTGAGGTAGTAATACTTGTAGCTTTGATTGCTATAGCCAGGAAAGTTATTCTGATGGATTTTGAAAAATACACCGGTTTTGAAATCCTTGGAATTGCAGCCATTGTCATTTCACTGGCATTGGGTTACTATTTTATCAAAAAGGCTGGAGGATGCGCTTTCTGGCCAAATGAGAAAGAAACGCTAAAGGATATTGTCATAGAAGAACAGGAGTTTGATCCTGAAAGCAATGCGAAAATTACAGAACGAAAAAAAACGCTGAAAGAAAAACAGAACCAGTCCAGGGTAGAGCCTGAAAATCCCCAAACTTACACCGGCCCAAAAGATAAAATAGTGGAAAAAAAGAATCGTACGGGGGATGATGAAAAAACTAAAAACACTGATTAGGCAAAGAAAAACACAAATACAACCACAGTTTACAGCCATTTAACAAATAGCCTCATGATTCAATCCATTAAATCATAGTTTTTTAGCCGGTAAATTAAACTGTTTTTTGCATCCTTTTTGACAATCTTTTCTTACTTTCGCAATCGGAAAAACAAGCCTCGTTAATGCTGTGTAAATCTTTTGCTGCTTATACACAGCCTTTTGTAACCATGATGGGGCCGCTCGCTTTTTATTTTCATCCTAACAGCAATTGTAATATGACCACGGTTGAAGCAACTACCAAATACATCTTCGTTACAGGAGGTGTAACATCATCTTTGGGAAAAGGTATCATTTCAGCATCATTGGCCAAACTCTTACAGGCCAGGGGATACACTGCCACCATTCAAAAGCTTGATCCCTACATCAATATTGATCCCGGTACGCTTAACCCCTACGAGCATGGAGAGTGTTACGTAACAGAGGATGGAGCTGAGACTGACCTCGACCTGGGACATTACGAACGTTTTCTTAATGTCCCCACTTCGCAGGCCAACAATGTCACCACGGGTCGTATTTACCTATCAGTAATAAATAAAGAACGCCGGGGAGATTATCTTGGTGAAACCGTTCAGGTTATTCCACATATTACAGATGAAATAAAACACTCCATAAAATTGCTGGGTGAAAATAATCAGTTTGATTTTGTCATTACCGAAATTGGCGGAACCGTAGGCGATATAGAATCTCTTCCCTACGTGGAGGCCATTCGCCAGCTACGCTGGGAGTTGGGCATCCGCTGTGTTGTGATACATCTTACCCTGGTTCCTTATCTTGCAGCAGCCAAGGAGTTAAAAACAAAGCCCACTCAGCATTCTGTAAAAACCATGCAGGAATATGGTGTACAACCCGACATCCTGGTTTGCAGAACTGAAAGACCACTAAATGACGGTATCAGAAATAAAATTGCCCAGTTTTGCAATGTAAGCCCTGCAGCAGTTATTGAATCTATTGATACAGACAGCATCTACAAAGTACCCGTGCTCATGCGGGAGGAAAAACTTGATCTGCAGGTTTTAAAGAAAACGCGCATGTCGGCCAACTGCATGCCCGAACTTCATGCCTGGGAGTTGTTTCTTGACAGGCTGCAAAACCCGTTGAGTACAGTAAAGATTGCACTGGTGGGGAAATATGTTGAGCTCATGGACGCCTACAAGTCTATCATTGAATCGCTCATTCATGCCGGCACTTCCAACGTATGTAAGGTAGACCTGAAGATGATTCACTCCGAGCAAGTAAACGAAGGGAATGTTTCAAAAATTCTTGCCGGCACCTCTGGGGTCATTGTTGCACCGGGATTTGGTGAGAGAGGATTTGAAGGAAAAATTGCCGCCATAAAGTATGCCCGAACAGAAAAAATTCCATTCCTGGGCATTTGCTTAGGCATGCAGTGCGCTACCATTGAATTTGCCCGCAATGTTTTAGGAATGAAAGATGCACACTCCACCGAAATGGTTCCTTCCACTCCACACCCCATTATCGACATTATGGAAGAACAGAAAAAAGTAAACCTTAAAGGTGGAACGATGAGACTTGGGGCCTATGAATGCAAACTTAAAAACGATACCAGGGCATACAACATTTACTCCAAGCAGTTTATTTCTGAAAGACACAGGCATCGCTTTGAGTTTAACAACAAATACCTGGAACTTTTTGAAAACAAAGGAATGATAGCTTCAGGAATAAATCCCGGGTCAAACCTGGTTGAAATCGTTGAACTGACAGATCATCCGTGGTTTGTTGGCGTACAGTTTCACCCCGAATACAAAAGTACAGTTGCCAGCCCACACCCTCTTTTCGTAGATTTCGTGAAGGCTGTAATGGATTTTGATAATCATAAACAAGGATTGTAGAACATTTTGTACTTTTGCAGCATTGGTTTCCCGAAAACGCAATAAAGAATTTTTCTACATAAACATCAATCATAATCACCACAAAGAATGAACAGAGATAATATTATTGGTCTTATTCTTATTTTCGCAATCCTTATTGGTTTTGGGATTCTTAATACTCCTTCCGAAGAGGAAAGACAGGAAATGCAACGCAGGCAAGACAGTATTGTTGCTGCCCGCCAGGCAGAACAGGAGAGAATACGGGACGCAGAACGCACCGCCGATACCATTGCTGAGTATGAATATGAGTTGCCTGACGGAGTAGAACCTGACAGGGCAGTACAAGATTCCGTTCGTGATGCAGCAATCCGCGACAGAATGGGCTTTTTTGCCGGAGCGGCAAAGGGAGACGATGACCTTATCACCATGGAAAGTGATATCATGAAGATCCAGCTTTCAAGAAAGGGGGGGCATATTCACTCCGTTGAACTCAAAGAGTTTCAATCGTGGGAGAAAGAACCTGTGATTCTTTTCTCCGGTGATGAGAATATTTTCAACATTCAGTTCTACTCTGCCAACAGACTTATTTCAACCAAAGACTTGTTTTTCAATCCACAGGTCAAAACTTTCCACTCCAAGGAAAACAATCATGTTCGTATTGCCAACGATGACTCTCTGGTGGTAGCCATGCGGGTGTATCCGGACAATCACAGCCCTGAGTTTCCACGGTATTTTGAATTTGAGTACACACTGCGCGGCAATGATTACATGATTGACTTAAAAATCAATACGGTTGGTATGCAGGATGTAATAGCATCCAACATTACCATGCTCAACCTGGACTGGCAGGCAGATTTGCCCAGGATGGAAAAAAGCCGCAAAAATGAAATGAACGTTACCACTATTTATTATAAGTATTTTAATGATGATGTGGACAACCTCAGAGAAACCCGCGATGCCACCGAAAACCTTCGCACAAGTGTAAAGTGGATTTCATTCAAGCAACAGTTTTTCACCTCGGTACTTATTGCAGGCAACAGTTTTAGCAGTGCTGTGATTAGCACGCAATCCTATGACGAAGAGCATGACGAGTTGCTCAAAAGAATGAGTGCAAACATTGACATTCCTTACAACAGCAGGGAGAATAATACCATCCCCATGCACTTTTACTTTGGCCCCAACCACTTTAATACGCTCAAAGCCTATGACCTGAAACTGGAGGAGCAGATTCCGCTGGGATGGGTGCTTTTCAGATTGATAAACCGGTATTTTGTAATCCCGGTATTCAATTACCTGGATAGCCACAACCTCAATTACGGTATCATTATACTTATACTTACGATTATATTAAAACTTATCCTGTTTCCCATTGCATACAAAACCTACCTTTCTTCAGCCCGCATGAGGGTTTTGAAGCCTGATATTGAGGAGCTAACTAAGAAGTTCCCCAAAAAGGAAGATGCCATGAAAAAGCAGCAAGCCCAAATGGCATTGTATAAAAAAGCAGGAGTAAATCCCATGGCCGGCTGTGTGCCCATGCTTTTGCAGTTCCCGTTCCTTATTGCCATGTTCAGGTTCTTCCCTGCATCCTTTGAGCTCAGGCAGGAAGGATTTCTTTGGGCTGACGACCTCTCCTCATATGATTCCATCATGGAACTCCCCTTCACTATTCCCTGGTATGGGGACCATGTGAGTTTGTTTACCCTGCTTATGGCTGCCTCAACAGTAATGTACACACATATGAACAGCCAGATGATGAATACAGGTACTCAAATGCCAGGCATGAAAACCATGATGTACTTTATGCCTGTTATGCTCCTGTTTATCTTCAACAGTTTTGCCTCAGGCCTGAGCTATTATTACTTCCTGGCCAATGTCATTACCTTTATCCAAATGTATGCTTTCCGTTTTATGATTGACGAAGATAAGATCAGGGTCAAAATTGAAGAAAACAAGAAAAAACCAGTTAAAAAGTCTGCCTGGCAAAAAAGGCTGGAAGACATGGCCAAACAGCAACAACAACAAAAGAAACGCAAGTAATATACACGATTTAGTCTGCCCCGGTTTTTAAAGCCGGGGCAGATTTCTGTACTTACAAGATCACTATCAGTTATAACCTCAATCAGATTTTCAATGGACAGTTCGGCACTTTATAATGTTTCTCCTGTTGATGGCAGATATCAATCAAAAACCATTGAACTTCAAAAGTACTTCAGCGAATACGCACTGATACAATACAGGGTTTTTATTGAACTGGAGTATTTTATTGCTTTGTGCAAAGAAGGATTGCCTGAACTATCAGAAATTAATGAGCAACATTTTGAAGCCATTCGAAATATTTACCATGATTTCGACGGTAACGATGCACTGCGTATTAAAGAGATTGAAGCCGTAACCAATCACGACATAAAAGCAGTAGAATACTATGTAAAGGAGAGGTTTGATGCAATCGGACTTTCAGCCTACAAAGAGTTTATTCATTTTGGACTGACATCTCAGGATATCAACAACACTGCCGTACCCCTTTCACTCAAAGAAAGCATCACTGAAGTTATGGTTCCCCAGCTGGACCTTTTGCTGAGCACTTTGAAAGCAATGGCCAAAGAATGGCTGGAGGTGCCCATGCTTGCCCACACACACGGGCAACCCGCTTCACCCACAACGGTAGGAAAAGAAATTTTCGTTTTTCATTACCGCATCGAAAGACAAATCAATCAATTGCTTGCCCTGCATTTTCCGGCCAAGTTCGGGGGTGCAACGGGCAATTTTAACGCGCACAGGGTTGCCTACCCCAATACCGACTGGAACGATTTTGCGGATCAGTTTGTCAATAAAACCCTGAAGCTTAAACGCTCAGAAGTTACTACACAGATAGAGCACTATGATTGCCTGGCCTCCATCTTTGACGGGCTCAAAAGGATTTGCACCATTATTATTGATTTGAACCGTGATGCATGGGCCTACATTTCCATGAACTATTTCAAGCAAAAAATCAAAGAAGGAGAAGTGGGTTCATCGGCC
>SLPR01000517.1 GCA_007131895.1 Bacteroidales bacterium
AGAGGACAGCAAACCCTGGGAAAAGAGAGATGACAAAAAGCCCTGGGCGAAAAAAGAGGACAGCAAACCCTGGGAAAAAAGAGATGACAAAAAGCCCTGGGCGAAAAAAGAGGACAGCAAACCCTGGGAAAAGAGAGATGACAAAAAGCCCTGGGCGAAAAAAGAGGACAGCAAACCCTGGGAAAAAAAAGATGACAAAAAACCCTGGGCGAAAAGAGAGGACAGCAAACCCTGGGAAAAAAAAGAGGACAAAAAACCATGGGTGAAAAGAGAGGACAGCAAACCCTGGGAAAAAAGAGAAGATAAAAAACCCTGGGCGAAAAGAGAGGATAGCAAACCATGGGAAAGAAAAGAAGACAGAAACAAAGATAGCAAGGATAACAAGGGAGATAAATCCTCATACAAAAAAGCCGGCGACAGGCCCTTTAAAAGGGAAGAAAAAAAATCTGACCATCCCGGCGAAAAAAGAAGTTTCAGAAAGACAGACAGCAGGCCGGACAAAAGCAGTGATAACAAGACAGATAGGCCATACAAACAAAGAGACGTCAAAAAGCCTGGCAGAAAGAAAGAAGATTAACTGCTGATTTGATAACCTAAAATTAACATTGAAACTCGTCTTACTGTACAAAATATTGTTACCTTTGCAGGTGTTTTGATAAATTGGATAAAAATGTGTTGTTTTTATCCAGGGGTTCATTTCTTACATGACAGCTAAGACTTGGACCCGGATTTAAGGGTGATACGCTTGTTGTGAAACACGCGAACTTAGGAAAAAAAGGAAATTTGCCGTACAGAAAGCATGTACTGTTCGCAAATGATAAGGTTCAATATTCGTATTGTATTTAGAACTTGCAATAACTGCCTTCACGGCAATTTTTCCTTTTTCCTTTTTCCTTTTTTCAAATGGTAAAAGGTAAAAACTCTCCCCGGAAAAAAGGATATTGAAAAGCACAAGTTGAAGAATTCATTCCTTTTGAAAATCAGACATTGAAATAAAAAACATAAACCAGGCAAAATCTTACCGGCAATTGCTGGCTAAAGTTTTGCTTTTTTGTTGACAAATAATTAGGAAAAAAAGGATGACACTTGCCGGAAATCCTGGTTCATTTAAAAGAAGCAGATCATTAGGTTAAGGATCATCTTACCATTTACAAAAAACTTATTGATAGATGAAGAAAAGAGTTTTGATTGCCACCGGTGGCGGTGACTGCCCCGGACTGAATGCAGTAATCAGGGCCATTACCCTGAGAGCTTCGCAGGAAAAAAACTGGGAAGTGATAGGAAGCATCAATGCCTTTGATGGCATTTTGAATGAACCCAATGAAATTGTTGTGCTGGATGATAAAAGAGTGGGTGGCATACACATTCGCGGAGGCACCATTATAGGCACCACCAACAAAGGTGGCCCGTTTGCATGGCCCATTAAAAACCCTGACGGTACATGGGGTAGCGCTGACCGCTCAGATGAGATGATTCGCAGATTACAATATCTGGGGGTAGATGCCGTAATCAACATCGGAGGAGATGGTTCACAATCCATTTCTCAAAGATTCTACGAAAAGGGACTCAACATTATAGGTGTACCTAAAACCATTGATAACGACCTTTCTTCCACAGATTTTACTTTCGGTTTTCAGACGGCGGTACAGGAGGCTACCACCGCGGTAGACAAACTGGTAACCACTGCTGCCAGCCACAACCGGGTTTTAATCCTTGAGGTGATGGGTCGCTATGCCGGCTGGATTGCTTTGCACTCTGCAGTGGCAGGAGGTGCTCATGTATGTCTCATCCCTGAGATTCCTTACGACATTCCCAAAGTAGTGGAACGTATTTATCAGCGTTTTGACAAAGGCAGAGGTTTTGCCATTATTGTGGTGGCAGAAGGTGCCAAGCCTAAAGATGGTGAAATGTTCTACGAAGAAAGCAGCGAAGCCGGCTACCAGAATATCAGGTTGGGTGGTGTGGCTACCAAGCTCATGAGAGAACTTAAAGAAGGCGGTTTGCAGGCCGATATGCGCGAAACCGTTTTGGGTCACCTGCAGCGCGGAGGTACTCCTATTGCTTACGACCGCGTATTGGCAACCCAGTTTGGAGTAAAAGCTTTTGAAATGATCCTGGAAGGAAGATTTGGGGAAATGGTATCTTACCGCCATCCCAACATTGTTTCTGTTCCCTTCAAAGAGGCCATTGCACATTACAACTTTGTAGACCCTGCATCCCACCTGGTAAAAGCTGCCAGAGGTGTCGGCATTTGCATGGGCGACTAATTTTTTTATTTCCTCGTTATTCATGTAAAACTGCAGCTTTCGTCAGGCTGCAGTTTTTTTATTTCCCCGATTTATTCTCTAACTTTACGGCATGTAACCAGCTTACCGTTTATGGAAAATAAAACCCTCTTTGCCGACATCCTACTCCCTCTTCCCCTGCCGGGATACTTTACCTACCGCGTACCGGCGGACATGAACGAGTTGATGCAAACCGGCATACGGGTGGTGGTTCCCTTCGGCGCGAGAAAAATCTATTCCGGACTGGTGAGAAAAGTCCACCAAACCCCTCCTCAGAAATTCCAGGCCAAATACATCCTCTCTGCCCTTGATCAGATACCCATGGTTACAGAAAAACAGTTTCTTTTCTGGGAATGGATTGCAGACTATTATCTCTCTACACCCGGGGAGGTAATGAATGTGGCACTCCCCCCTGCCATGAAGCTGGCCAGTGAAACCAAAATTACCCTGAACCCTGATTTTGACGGTGTCTGGGAAAACCTTACCGAAAAAGAATACCTCATTGCCGAAGCGCTGGAGATACAAAAAACATTGTCGCTGAGCGAAGTAAGCAAAATAACGGGACAGCAAAAGGTTTTTTCGCTCATCGCAAACCTGATGGACAAAAGGGTGGTACTGCTCAAAGAAGAACTGGAAAACCCCTACCGCCAGAAAATACTGACGTTTGTAAAGCTGAGTGAGCAATACGAAAGCGAAGAAAAACTGAAAGAAGCCTTTGACTATGCAGAAAAGAAAGCGCCCCGGCAACTGGAAGTGCTCATTAACTATATCAGGTTGTCAGGCAGATACCATTCAAAATTGAGAGAGGTTTCTGTGAAAGAAATTTCCGGGAAGGTGAAAAATGCACAATCCGGAGTCGAAGCCCTTGTATCCAAAGGAATTTTTACACAATACAAAAAAGCAGTAAGCCGGTTTGATCACCTTGAGCAAAAAGCAGAAGAAATCACCTTCAATGAATACCAGCTTAAGGCCCTGGAAGAGATTCAAACCAGCTGGAAAGAGAAAGATTGTGTGCTGCTCCATGGCGTTACTTCCAGCGGAAAAACGGAAGTTTACATCCGTTTGATCAAGGAAGTGATTGCAAAGGGACAGCAGGTTTTGTATCTGCTCCCCGAGATTGCCCTTACCACACAAATTACCCGACGCATCCAGCACCACTTCGGGGAGGTAGCAGGAGTGTACCATTCAAAGTTCAACGAGATGGAGCGCACCGAAGTGTGGAACAACCTGGTACTGGGAGGCATTCAGACCGCCAACAGCAAAATCACCTATCAGCTGGTTGTGGGCCCACGATCGGCTTTGTTTCTTCCCTTCAAAAACCTGGGTTTAATCATTGTGGATGAAGAGCATGAAACCAGTTACAAACAGCACGATCCGGCGCCCCGCTACCATGCCCGTGATGCTGCCGTGTGGCTTGCCCATCAGCATGGGGCAAAAGTATTGCTGGGCTCCGCAACACCTGCAGTAGAAACCTTTTTCAATGCCAAAACCGGAAAATACGGACTGGTAGCACTGACCAAACGCCATGGCGGGATGCAAATGCCCGAAATACTGGTGGCTGATATTAAAAAAGAAACCCGGGAGAAGAAAATGAAATCTCACCTTTCTTCCCTGCTCTACAACCATATAGAGCAAGCCCTGGAGGAAAATAAACAGGTCATCCTTTTCAAAAACCGCAGAGGGTTCTCTCCCCATATGGAATGCGACGTATGCCAATACATCCCCACCTGTACACAATGCGATGTAAGCCTGGTTTACCACAAAAGAATCAACAAACTCAAGTGTCATTATTGCGGATACTCCATCACTCCCCATAATCAGTGCCCATCCTGTGGATCTCCCGAAATAGCACTCAAAGGTTTTGGTACAGAAAAAATGGAAGAGGAAATACCCTTGATTTTTCCCAAGGCAACCATCAAACGCATGGACCTGGATACCACCCGGGCCAAAAATGCCTACGCCAATATCATCAGCGATTTTGAAGAAAAGAAGATTGATATTCTGGTGGGCACTCAGATGGTGAGCAAAGGTCTGGATTTTGAAAATGTAGCGGTGGTAGGGATTCTCAGTGCTGACAGTATGCTCAGCTTCCCCGATTTCAGGGCACACGAAAGGGCTTACCAGATGATGGCCCAGGTAAGCGGGCGCGCAGGGAGAAAAAACGACCGTGGCAAGGTTATCATCCAGGCCATGGACCCCTGGCATGCCATTATCAGACAGGTGATTGACAACAATTACGAAGAGATGTATTCCAACCAGATTCTGGAGAGACGCAACTTTCATTATCCTCCGTTTTTTCGCCTGGTGATGCTCACCCTTATGCATCCCGACCCACAAAAGGTGAACGGGGCATCAGCTTTTCTGGCCGACCGCCTCAGAGGGGCATTGCCCAAAGACCATGTGCTCGGGCCCGAGTTTCCGGTTATAGCAAGAATAAAAGCCCAATACCTGAAAAACATCATGGTAAAACTTGATCGAAAAGCAGGTTTTGTGCAACAAAAAGAGACTCTGAAAACCATCATACAACAGTTCAGCCTCGACCCCAAATGGAAAGCCGTACGGCTGAAAGTAAATGTAGATCCGGGGTGATCTGTATGTGTTAGACTTTTGCCTTATAGGATTTTCCCAGGTTATTTTGCTTTTAATGCAAATTTAAAAATGCTTTTTTTGGAGAAGGATTTTTTCATTTACCCTATAGTCTTGTTTCTCCCTTTGAAAACTGCAGAAAAAGCAGCCTGCTGTATTTATTCTTCCTTCACAATAAAGATATCCTCGTTCTCTTTTTTCATCAGGTACTTTTCGCGGGCGTAGCGTTCCAGCTCCTGTGGGTCATACTTTAACCGCTCAATATTTGCACTGTCGCGGGCAATTTCCTTCAGGTAATACTCTTTCTCATGCTTCAGATCTTTTATCTGCCGCGATAAACGATATTGCTGTATAAGGTTGTTTTGATCAAAAAAGAGGAACCACACCACGGCAATGATGAGCACAACAATATACTTGTTTTTCAGAAAAGAAGGAATTTTATCCAACATGCAATGCAGTTTAGGTGTGCGTTTGCCTGCAATGATTAAACCATAAACATAAATTGAATCAGCATTCTACTATTACAGGCCCATCTTGCTGCAAAGGTAAAGGATTTTCTCTTAATCCAGCCCTTTTACCCTGGGTTTTCCTGCCACAAAGTCTTTGAGGTAGAAGGGTTCAAAGTACGCCACATCTTCGAACTGACTGAGGGAGAATTTTTCAAAAGCCGCATCAACCATGCCTGTAACCGAAGGGACAATATTATCAGCAAAAACTGCATTGGGATGGTTAAGTGTCTCCCTGCATTTGTCTGCACCATCACCAAACAGAGCCACTTTCCCATGCTGCAGAAATTCCTTTAAAGCATCGAACTCAATGATTTCTGCCATGGTTTCCCTGATTGGGTTGAGGTTTGTGTCAAAAACAGCATTGTACACCTCCATACGTCGGGCATCGATCATGGGAACAAAAAAATCGGGCTGCTGGGGAAGGGTTTCCCGGGCCACGCAGGCAAGAGCATATAGCGTATTGATCGAAACAAGCGGAATATCCAGGCCATAACAAAAGCCCTTGGCCACGGAAACCCCGATACGAAGACCCGTATAGGAGCCGGGTCCTTTGCTTACGGCTACCGCATCCAGATCTTTGAAGGTTAGACCGGCCTCTTTTACCACGTCATCAATAAAAGAAGTAAGCTGAGATGAATGGGAATATTGCATGCTATGATCCTCACGCATGGAGAGCATAACTTTGTCACGGGCAATACCGGCTGAACAAACCTTTGTAGCGGTTTCAATAAGAAGAATGTTGGGCATGGAAGAACAATTTAAATCCGGTGCAAAAATACTATCCTGCACCGGATTTTGGAAAGAATAAGAAAATGTTTTTTATCAGGCGTGTTCTAAAAGTCAAAAGCACCAGTGTTTTACCTGTCCCCAAATACCTCGGCTCTGTCCACCACCATCACTTCATCACCATCATTGAGGGCGCGCGATACAGCCCTGAACGGACCCGTGACCACCCGATCTCCTTCATTAAGCCCCGATACAATCTGAATATAATTGCTGTCCTGAACACCTGACTCCACGGCAGTGAGTTTAACGGTTCCATCCTCGCTGTACACGAAAACATATTCCTGCGCTTTCCTATCCATAGCCTTGTCTGCTCTTTTCTGTTTTTCCTCCTCCATCTCATCTTTTTCTTTGTCTGATTTGACATCGGTGCGGGTCGTTACGGCCTGGATAGGAACAGAGAGCGCATCAAAGGCGGTTTGTGTCTGTATGTCAGCCGATGCCGACATGCCAGGCCTGAAAGGGGAAAGATGGGGGCGATCCTCCCTGATCAAATGCTGGTACGAATCAGAGAGGATCCGGATTTTCACCTCAAAGTTGGTCACCTGGTCAACACTCACAGCTTTGGAAATGGCTGAATTGGCAATGGAAGTAACCTCACCTCTGAATCGCTGATTGAGGTAGGCATCAATTTCGATGAAGGCGATATCGCCTTCATTTACGCGGATAATGTCATTTTCATTTACCTCCACCTGCACTTCCATTTCATTGAGATTGGCAATGCGCAGGATTTCGGTACCTGCAAATTGTGAGGTTCCCACAACCCTTTCCCCCAGTTCAGCATCAAGCCTTGAAATGGTGCCGTCCATGGGGGCGAAAATATTGGTTTTGGTAAGGTTTTCGCGAGCTTCGCGCAGGGTTGCCTCAGCACTTTTCACCTGAAACTCCGCTCCGACGACACTTTGTTTACCCGCTTCCACTTCGGCTTGTGCCACCA
>SLPR01000413.1 GCA_007131895.1 Bacteroidales bacterium
ACTGCTTTTTACAGTTTTCGGGCCTTTTCATTTATATGGAGTTCATAAACACGGGCTAACCCCCCTGACCTGCTATAGGTTGTTTCAGCAAAACCTTTGGGAAATCCATAAAAACTAATTTCCGTTAGCATTTCGAATGCTTAAATTTATGTTTCACAGAGCAAATCTCATTAAACATACGTTTGTATTATACTTTTTTATTACTTTTGCTGTGGTAAAACAACAATTGCAAATTTTATTTGTAAATCAAACAAAAAAATTAACGAAACAAACAAACATGAGAAGACTTTTTATCAATTTGCTGATGGCAGCGGTATTGTATCCTTCAGTATCGTTGGCCGGTGGGATAGTTACCAATACTAACCAAAGTGCATCATTTATCAGAAAGCCGGTGCAGGATGCAGTAATCGATGCAACAGGTACTTACTACAACCCTGCGGGTCTTGTGTTCCTCGAAGAAGGATTTCACTTATCGCTGAGCAATCAGACCATTTCACAAACCAGGACCATTACCAGTACTCTTCCTCTTATGTCAAGAAAGAAGTTCGAAGGTGGTGTAAGTGCACCCCTGTTTCCCACTGTTTATGCCGTTTATAAAACAGGCAACCTTGCATTTTCCTTTGGGGTAAATCCCATTGGCGGTGGTGGAAGTGCAACTTTTGATGACGGTCTTCCTTCTTTTGAACAGCAGGTGGCAGTGTTGCCACCCACGCTAACTGACTTGGGACTTGAAACCACCCAGTACAGTATGAATGCAGCTTTTGATGGCAGTTCGCTCAACTGGGGCATTCAGTTTAATACCTCTTATGCCATCAATGAAATGATTGGAGTAAGTGCCGGTGTACGATACGTAATAGCCAACAACAGCTATACCGGCTATTTGAGAAATATAATGATCGACCCCATACACCCGCTGAATCCTGCAGGCCCGGGAAACATGACTTCTGCACCGGTATTTTTCTCAACCCTTTCTGAGGCAGCTCCGGATGAAGAAACCACGAATCTAATGGCAGGTCTTGCACATAGAACTTCTGACAAAGAGCTGGACGCAACCCAAGCCGGAAGCGGCTTTACTCCTGTAGTAGGTTTAAATATTAAGTTTTCTGATGATTTCAATGTAGCCCTCAAATACGAGCATAAAACTTCTATTATAATGACCAATGCTACGACCATTGATGATGTAGGAATGTATCCTGATAAAGCAGAGGTAGCAGCAGACATGCCTGCAATGCTTGCATTTGGTGCAAGTTACAGTGTATTACCCCAGCTCAGAATCTCCGGTGGTGTTCATTATTATTTTGACAAATCAGCTGATTACGGCAAGTCTTTGCCCAATGACGAAATTATCGACAATAACTTCTGGGAAGCAGCTTTCGGCTTTGAATACGCCCTGAACAGAAACTTGATCCTCAGTACCGGATACCTGCGCACTCAAACCGGGGTAAATGACCTGTATCACAGTGATTTGAGCCACAGCCTCAGTACTAATTCTATTGGTGGTGGCGCAAAATACATGATCAACTCCAATCTTGGAATCAACCTGGGCGTAATGTCTACCATGTATGAAGCCCATACCAAATCTTTTACCATGTCAAATATCAACTACGACGAAATCTATGACCGTGTGGCACTGACTTTTGCCATTGGCGTAGATGTGAAGTTTTGATAACAACAGTTTAAATTCTTTTAAAAACCGTGTTGCTGTTACTTAACCAGCAACACGGTTTTTTCCTGTAAAGCAATTACCCAACCAGGACCTGAATCTATTAAAATACTTTTGATGGATAGATGTGTTCAGCCGATGGTTGGCCAATGTTTTATAATTCCGGATTCTGCAACTATTGCTTTAGCATTGCATTGTGTATCTTTTCATTATTCACAAGCTACTTTTTGTATCTGTACATTCTGACTAAAACTTTCCCCAAAAAAATATACGTTAAACACATCATTAAAAATAACCTATGCCGAAACTTTTCTATAATTTTGTGCATCAAATTTCGTGCATTAAACATTGCAGAAATAATTTGCAAACATGAACACCATCGCACCTGCACAACCAGGAAAATATTAACAAGTAATAGTTCTGCCATGAAACACATTGTATGTTTAGTTTTGGGAGTAATCCTTTTTAGCACATCTGGCCGGGCCATAGGATATCACCCATCGTTAAGCGGCGTGCAGAGCAGTTCAATGGGTTCGCTTTATTCAGGGCTCAACATCAGTCCTGAAGCAGTGTGGTTAAACCCGGCAGCCTTATCTGCAATGGATTCCAGGTACAGCCTGAACATGGGGTTAAACTTTTCACAGAATGTTACGAAATTTCAGAATTCTGCTCCATCTCTCTACCAGGCCAACAGTGATAACTCCGTATTTCTCCCCTATCACATTTACTTTTCTGCATCCATAAGCGAAAGAATCAGTATTGGGTTTGCATTCAACACTCCTTATGCCAGCCGGATTAAATGGCAGGAAGAAAACTGGATTGGCAGGTTTCTTGTCAAGGAATCGGAATACCTGGTTACGGTTTATCAACCTACGGTTGCCTTTGCCATTACAGATAACGTGCATTTGGGAGCCGGATTAATCATTGCAAGGGCCGGCATGAGTTTTAAAAGGGCGATTCCTTACAGAGATTCCAACAGGGAAGGATCAGTTGCAATAACGGATAATGCGCTGCAATATGGAGTTAATGCCGGCATCTACCTGCAACCCATCGAAAAGGTTAAAATAGGCTTGAGTTTCAGATCCCGTCTGCATTTTCAGTTCAATAACTCAAATGCCCAATTCAGTGTACCAGGATCGCTGCAGCCATTTTTCCCGGAGAGTGTTACTGCGGCCTCAAGTGCTTCAACGCCTGCGTTATTAGATCTTACGGGCGGCTATCAGATCGCTGAAAACACCATGCTTAATGCCGGTGTAGCCTTCGTTTTTAAAAGAAAAACCGGTGACAACAGTTTCCGTTTCACGGAAAACAACACATACCTATTAAACATCAATACCCAGCATGCTGAAAGGAATGGTGTTATTTTGCGTCTGGGAACAGAGTACGGCTTCACCAACTTTCTCTTTTTCAGGGCCGGAATGTACTATCAATCAGCTACTGCTGATAAAGGTTTCTTTTTTCCTGCTAACCCTGATTTGAATCGGCTGGCTTTCACAGCAGGAGGATCTTTCCTTGCAGCCCCGGGCCTTTCTATCGACCTCAGCATTGTTTATTCAGAAGGCCTGGAGAAAAGTGCCGCATTTGTGCCTGCCAATTTCGCAGGGAAATATAAATCCTCCTCTTTCATACCGGGTATAGGATTAAGTTATGCACTTTAATTAAGTAACAATATATGAAAAACCGATACCTGATATTGCTGGTCCTCTGCCTGTCTGCCGTATCCTGCGAACCGGAAATCAGCGAGTTTAAACCTGGCTCAGGCAATGCTGACTTTTCAGTTTTTGTAACCATAGGGTGTTCGCAAACAGCTGGTTTTGCCAACAATGAACTATACAAATCAGGCCAGATAGTTTCTTTTGCGAATATTATTTCAAGACAGTTGCTGCATGTAGGAGGAGGAGAATTTAAGCAGCCATTAATGAGAGATGAACTTGGTTTTGGAAATAAATTAAGTTTGGGATTTATGGCAGATTGTTATGGCGATTCATTGCTTGTAGCAGTTCCGTCGGGCGGAATGCCTGACGAAACCAATACCGCAAATATTTTTGCCGAAGAAGGTCCTTTTCATAACCTGGGTGTTCCGGGTGCAAAAATTCTGCACCTTCAGGCTCCGGTTAATTCTACCGGCAATCCCTTTTACAATTATTTTGCAAGATTTGCCAGTGCTCCTTCAACAAGTGTCCTGTTAGATGCCATGAACCTCAATGCAACCTTTTTCTCTTTATGGATTGGAACTTCTGACATTCTGGATTATGCAATGACTGGTGGAACAGGCAATCCGGTTATTGATGCCCATGAGTTCAGCTCCCTTTATAACAGTGCTTTGATGAAACTCACAGCAGACAATGCAGCAGGAATAGTTGCCAGTATTCCCAATATATTGAATGCACCGGTTTTTTCCCATATTCCGCCTTCAGGTATCTGGGTAGAAGACACTCTTGCTGCCTCAGGCAAAAGAATGCTGGAACAAAATGAAATTGTTTTACTTCGTGCTGAGGAAAGAATCAAGTGCGATGACTGGGGAACAGAAGCAATTCCTCTACCTGAAAGCTTCTACCTCTCCAAATCTCAGGTCATGCTAATCAAGGAAAGAACAGCCCAGTTCAACACCATTATCAAACAGGCAGCCTCTGAATTCAATCTCTCTTTTATTGATATTTATTCCCTTTTTGAAAAAACGAAAGATGGACTAACATTTGACGGAATAACCTTCACAACTACATTTATTTCGGGTGGTCTTTATTCTCTGGATGGCATCTCTCTAACCCGCAGGGGAAATGCTATTGTTGCCAACGCCTTTATAGAAACCATCAACAAAAAATACGATTCAACAATTCCCAGGATTAGCATTACACAGTTCCAAGGGGTTGAATATCCGTGACATACAGAGGCTTTTATTCAATGATATTGTATCGTTCCCTTGCCTCAGCCCGGGTGCAGGCATTAAAATGCCACCATTCAGTCTGGATTCCCCAGAATCCTCCGTGCCGCATTACCCGTCGAAGCAATTGTCGGTTTTCTATTTGAAATGGCTGTAAGCGTCCCTGTTCAAGCATCTCCTGCTCCAACCTGGGATAAGCAAGTTCACCCATGTAATCAAAACCGGTTCCCATATCCAGCAAGTCTCCCTCTTCATCCAAAATGCTTACATCAACTGCAGCTGCGAAATTGTGTATGGAACCATTGGCAGGGTTGGATAAAAACTTTATCTTTTCCGCAAAAGGTGCATCCACGATATCCCACATTTTTTGCTGAACGCTGCGTGGCCTTGCTGCATCGAAAACAATGAGCGAGTAACCGGGTTTTAGCCGCTTCAGGTATTGCTGCGATTTTACCAGCATTCGGGCCACATCAGGCTGCAAATATGCCCGTTGCATGCCTCCATAAACATCCATTCCAAGGAAATTATCTGTACCTGAATATTTCAGATCCACTACAATGGTTGAATCAAGTTGCTGAATATCCACAAGCCCGTGTTTGATCATATTGATTTCTGTAGTTGAAAGTGCTTCCCGAAAGCCTAAAATACTTTGTTTTACAGGAGTTCTTGCAGGAAACTCCGGCATTACATCTTCATGGCTGTTTTTTCCGGATATCAAAATCACCCTGTTCCGGATACTGTTCTTATTATCGGGGATTTCTTCATTTTGTTTTCCATCCAAAGGCCATGAAAAATCAGCCCCGCATCCTGTGATGAGGGTGATGAACAAAAGGAAAATTAGTATTTTGGAGGTTCTTTGCAAAATACAATTAATAAAAATGTTATCTCTCAATGAATTTTAACCTTTGACAAGGTTGCATTGCAATCAAAGTTTTCCATATATTTGAAAGAAGAAAACTTTCAATTTTTCAAATATACCAAATTCGTAGAAAATGGAAACCAATGAATTCAAAATCGGTGCAAAAGTAGAACATCCCCAGTTTGGGCAAGGGATAATAACCAACGTAACCCTTACCACCTATACTGTATTCTTTATCAACAAAGGTGACAAAGATATAGCTGTTTCATTTCAGGGATTAAAGCTTATCTCTCCGTCAAATGTATCAGGAGAGGGTTCGTCCGGGCCCGCTTCCGGCATAAGCTTACAGGACCTTGAAAAAGTTTTTACCAACGTCCTTCGACGCTATGCTGACTTTCCTGAACTTGTAGAACTTGGGGATAAGTGGAAGAAAGGGAGCATGATCTTAAAACCGGGAGATCCCAATCTTAAGCCCAAAGAAATTCCGGTAGAGTCATTTTTCCATAAGATTGTATTGCTTCGTGACCGCCTTAGGGTGCTCGAACAAAGAATTAATGCCAATGATATTCTCACGGATGAAGAAAAAGTAAACCTGCAGCAATACATTACCCGCTGTTATGGTTCGCTAACAACATTTAATGTATTCTTTAAACATAAACAGCAGTTTTTCGTTGGCGAAAAAGGGCAGTCAGAATAGACAACCCCCTTATTCGTTATTCATAAATCCCTGGTCTTTCAAAACCTTGAGAAACACTTTGCTGAAATGGACATTGTCCTTTTTGGTATACCGCTTTTCTGTGAAAATATGGGCCAGGGTAGGCAGTTGGTTTTCTTCGAGCAGTTTCTGGGTCAAAGGGAGATTCTCCTTTTCTTGATAGATTCGATCAATATCCTCTGGGTTATAATCTTTATACTTTTCATAATGAACTACGCCTTCGGCAGGAAGTCTGTCGGCCCTTTCCGGGTCATCTGCAGGATACCCAATCACAAAAGAGGCAACAGGAACAACTCCTTTAGGCATTTCGAAAAATTCAATGAATTTATCAGCCATATAAGTAATGGTGCCCAGATAGCAAATGCCAAGGCCGTATGCCTCTGCTGCTACACCAGCATTTTGGGCAACCAGCAATGCATCTATGGATGCAGTAAAAAAGGAGAGAAAATTGTCGTATCCTGGTTCGGCACCCCTTTGTTCGCACCATTTGTTAAAACGGTTAAAGTCGGCACAAAAAGTAAGCAACACAGGTGCCTGCTCTACCATTTTCTGGCCGAAGTGTAACTTACACAACTCTTTTCTGTTTTGTTCATCTTTGGTCACAATCACACTGTACACCTGCATATTGCCGGTAGTAGATGCCCGAAAACCTGCTTCAAGAATAGTATTGAGCGTTTTATCGTCAATAGGATCGGGTTTGTAATTTCTGATGGTCTTATGATTCAACAGCGTTTCTATTGTTTGCATAGCTTGATAGATTTAAAATTTTGTGGTGCAAACCTACAATTTTTCAGGGTACAAAAAAAGTGCAAACCTTGTTGAATTTAAAAATCACAACAGAAAAATACATGATGGGAAGATGAGGGTGGATCAGGAAATTTTCTTCTTTGGTTGCTTTTGGGTATGATATACTTCAATAGCAACAAGTATGGCCATAAAGCCCCA
>SLPR01000552.1 GCA_007131895.1 Bacteroidales bacterium
CACTTCTTCAGCAGCCATGCCATGTGCATCGGTCATTACTACCACCGTGGGAGCTGTGATATCGGGAAAAACATCCACGTCCATTCGTGAGGCAATCTGCATTCCACCCACCATCAGTACTATGGCCAGTAAAATTACCAGCAGCCTGTTGTCGAGAGATAATTGTAATATTTTGTCTAACATACTATCTCCTTATTTTAATGAACGTGACCTGAATGAGGATCGATATCGCCGGATGCAGCAGCCATTTTTACCAGCAGAGCTCCACGGCTTACGATTCTTTCATTTTCGGTGAGGCCGCGCAGGATTTCAGTTTGAATTCCATCGGTATTTCCGATTCTTACTTCTCTTTTTTCAAAGCTCTCGGGATGAATTTGCACAAATACAAAGTAGTATCCCTGCTCTTCTACCAAAGAACTGTTGGGAACCACAATCCGGGCTTCAGAAGAATAGGATTTCAGGTACACATCAACCAGTGTGCCTGTGAACCATGAATGCCGGTTATCTATTTTGAGATGGACCGGCAGAAGATGGCTCTGTATGTTCACGTTACGTGCCGAGGAGAGAATACTCCCTCCCAGCTCCTCAAGGGTAAAGGTTTTACCAGCAGGAGTTTTGATATTGGCAGTTACAAGATCAGGCAATAATGATGCATAGCGCTGTTGAACTTCTGCTTTGAGCACGATGTTTTGGTTTTGAGCGATGGTGGCAAGGGGTTGTCCCGGTTCTACGAACTGACCCTCGTTTACGTGTAGTTGAGTCAAATAGCCGTTTACAGGGCTTTTTACCTGCTGGCCACTTTCAGAGAAATTACGTGAAAGGTTTTCAAAAATGGCCCTTGCATTTTCAAAGTCATTTTTAGCCTGGAGCAATTCACGCTGGCTTACAATCTGTTCTTCTGCAAGTCGGCTGATACGTTCAAAATCAGCTTTTGTCTTTTCAAAGTTGTTGCGCGCCTCAAGGTACCTTTGGGTGGTGTTTCCTTCTGCCAGACCTTCTCCCGAAATGTTGAGCAAAACGTCACCTCTTTGCCATTGGGTTCCTTCATACAATGAAGTATTTGAAAAGTTGACGGATCCGCGGGTCTGGGCTGTGAGGGTTATCTCATCGCCCCGCGCAGGCAAGACTTCTCCAACTGTTTTGATGATGATGCCCAGGGATTCCTGAAGTACTTTTGCAGTGGCAAAACCAACTACCCATGATTGTTCTTTGGTGAAGGTAACTGCAGCCGGATGGTCGGGCATCAGATGCTCTGCCGCATGGATGGCGTCGTGTTCATCTGCGAATACACGAAAATTTCCCCCTTCGAGCCGGTAACTATTCCCTGCATGTTCAATATCAAAAACAATACGGGCCATACCTGTAGTTTCGGGCATGAGCCTGAAGCGGTATATCCCGGGTTTGAAGGGAGTATCAACCGTCTGCCGGATGCCTGAAGTGCCGGAGATGATGCTTAGGGTGACCTTTCCTTCCTGCAGGGGTTTGAAATCTTCCAGATGGGTGAAATGCGCCAGGATGGCTGAAGTTTTTCCCTGCACAAATGGATCTGCTTCGGCAAAGACCTCAAAGTGGTCACTGTAGGCTGTAATAAACAGTTTAACGTCATCATGGTCATGATCATGATCATCATGAGATGCATGATCGTGTCGACATGCGATGAAGGTTAAGACGAACAGAATATAAAGCAATGATTTTTTCATTCGAATATTATTTAGTTAATTCATTGGAATAGTATATTGTCGAGCCGTAGGAGCGATACAAGTTTCAATAAAAAACCTTATTTTTTTCCGACAACCTTAGTAGAAAGGTGGTTAGTAAGAATTAACGGAACCTTATTACCTAATTATTTCAGAATTAATTCTATGAATGAGGCAATAAGGTAATAAGGTTAAAATGTGATCTGAGATACTATTTTCTACCAAGGTTTAAGGAATTTTGAAAACTGCCTGAAATTCAACTTAATGTGAATGAGGATGGTCATGATCATGATCATGGTCATGATGATGGTCATGGTCATGGTCTTCATCATGATCGTGATGATGTCCGTTTTCCTCTTCGTCAATAGTGAAAGATTCCTGCCCGTGAGGAACACTCCCATGGTCATGGTCATGATCGCAATCATCGTTGTGCGAATGTGTTGTGCCATCACTGTGGGTATGAGTGTTGGATTCCTGCTGTGTGCCTGCTCCGCAGGATGCAAGTAGGATAAAAAGAAATGCCAGGGGGAAAATATATTTTTTCATGGATATAGAATTGAATGAATTTAAAAATGGTTTCAATATCCCGGGAATAAAGAATTCGGGATAAATACGACACAGAGATGCCTTGCATCAAATGCCATTGTTTTCAGAATGAATGGATGTGATTAAGCTAAAGGGGGTGCCCGAAGACCAAAGGATTGGAGAGCAAAGGTAAGATAGAATGAATTATTTAAAGGATTTTGTCTGAAACTGGTTCGGGTAAAAATCAGAACACCCGGAGTTTGCATTTCATGGATGAAAACAGTGGTGTCTTTCCCATGTTTAGCATCATGGTTGCAGCAGGGGCAGCTGATTTCATGATGGGAGGATGCTGGTGCAAGAATCTGCAAATCGGCCAGCAGGCAACAGGCATCATCATTTTCCTGGTTTTCCGTTTCGTGGGAATGATCTGCCCCGCAGGCATGATGTTCAAAACAAACGTGCATATCATGATGGTGATGAGGGATCACGTCATGTACCAGCAGAACTGCATTGGCAAGCAGAAGAAATGCTATGGTGATAATTTGTTTGAGCATATTGTTTTTGTAAGAAAAACAAAAGTAATTTTTTTTTCGGACATTAATGATTCTTACTTACCACTTTCGAATTCTTCTGCGAAAACACCCTTTGCTTTGAAATATTCTTCCAGCTGATTCAGAGTGTCTTCATTGGCAGAAATGTCTTTGATAATAACTCCCTCTTCCAGCAATACAATGCGGCTGCACACTTCCGTAACGTGCTTTAAATCATGACTTGAAACGATGATGGTGGTACCCTGCCGATGTAGCTGGCGAAGTCTGGTTTTGAGCCACGATTGCGAAGTGGGGTCAAGATGGGCAAAAGGTTCATCCAGGATCAAAACCTGCGGGTTAGGAAACAGCGCTGCCAGAATGCCGGTTTTGTCCTTGTTGCCGGCAGAAAGCTCTCTGATGTATTTCCGGCTTTTGATATCTTCCTGGAAAAAACCGCTGTTGGTCTGCAAAAAGTCTTCAAGATCTGATTTGTTTTTCCCGTTCAGTTTGCCGACATATTCAAGAAATTCCATGGGGCTGAGAAAGGGTATCAGAAACCGCTCATTGAGGTAAGCTGTGGTATATTGTTTCCAGTGTTCACTCCCGGCAACCGGCTTGCCGTCCGATTGCACTTCCCCCTCATTAGCCCTAATGATATCGAGCATAAGGCTGAGCATGGTTGTTTTTCCTGCACCATTGTTTCCTACTAAGCCAAGGCACTGTCCTTTTTCAATATGCAGTTGTTCAATATTCAGGACTGTATTGCCTGCGTATTTCTTTTTCAGATTGTGTAACGATATCATAACGATTTATTTTTTTCTAAAGCCTGCTGCCATGATAAATTTTCTTTTCCTAAGCTGTGCTTTTATCAGAGAGATTAAAATATGGTGGAATCCAATGCCCAACAACCCCATGATTCCAAAGAAAATAATACTGTAACTTCCAATACCTGCCCAACGGAATATAAGATGGATGACTAAAGGCAGAAATATTGCAGGTACAATTCCAATAAAATGTGCAAATCCTGTTCCCTGATAATTCATCATTGCACTTCCCTCCAAATCAAAAGCCGGTTTGTTGAAGGTGCATGCAATCATAAACAACCAGGAGGTTATCCCTATATTCCACAGTACCATGGCTGTGTTGATGAATGCGATTTTTGGGTCAATCAGGGCATAGGGCAAAGTAAGTATGTAAGAGACAAAACAAAGCAATCCAAACATCAAATACTTGGTTCGGATATAGTCTTCCATGGTGATATTGGTTGTAAGATAAAAGTCAAAAAACTGTCCGTCGAGGTTGAAAAAATACTGACCATAGCTACTGGCAGTAATTATGGTAAGCATCATACCGGTTAATATCAGCATTGACTGCATGCCAAGATTCCTTTCTGTATAAAAGATGAAACCATACAACAGGAAAAAGCAAAACATCAGTGTTTGATTTCTGACCCGTTTGTTGCGCAGGATTAGCCGGATTTCTGTTTTCAGTAAATCGCCCTGCAAGCCAAAGGAGTCCAGCAAGGACCATTCAAGGGTTTTGCGGTTTCGGGTTTTTGAAAGGTTTTCGCTGTAGAATGAATCTTTTAATATGTGGAAGGTAAAAAAGGCCAGGGCAAATACCAGCATGAGAGGAATGATAAAACCCAGCTGAAGAGAAGCAATGGCCATCCATAAACCTGAAAAACCTTCTGTGATGCTGAGCCGTTCGGTTAATCCCCCGTAAGCAACTCCGGCAACAAGAATTAGCAGGATAGCTATCAGCCATGGTTTTTGGGAGAAATACTTTTTTATGGAAAAATTCAGCAAATTATTGATAGCAATGAAAGAGAAAGCAATGAACAGCCAGTTATAGGCAAAAGCGCTTGGGTAAGCCGGCAGTATAATTTTAAAAAAGAAAGGCAGAATCAACAGGATGGCAAGCAGGTTGATGAAATGAAAGAAGCTTTTGATAATGGTATACTTTATCAGCTGGCTTCTTTTTACTGCAAGCAGAAGGTAGGGCTGTATGGATACAACCGGCAATTGTTGTATGAAGAAGCGCATGATAATTTCAAACAAAAAGTAATACAGCAACAGTCCGGTAAAAACCACTGCAACTTCTTCTCCCGGATGTAAAGACTCAATGATTTTATCGGCAAAATAGCTGATGATGATAAAGTTGAAGATAAAATACAATCCCATCAGTCCCAGGATAATATTGAGAAATATACTTTTTTGCCAGAAAGGGGAACGTGTTTTTTCTTTCCACTGGTGAATCAGCAGTTCTATCATCTTTGCATAAATTTAAAACAAAAATAGGTATTGTTTTGAATTTATGGTCATAATTTAATTGTGTAAGAGAAAATTTGTAATATCAGGGCAGGGAAGGGGCACGATAGAGGGAAAATTCTCTGCTGATACTTACTCCGGCGGCAAACCGGTTGGAAAGTTGCTCTCCACTATCTCTTTTTGGCAGGCAACAGTCAAAACAAAGAAAACAAGAATATACATAGAATGCTTGCTGATGGATGCATGTTCCTTCATAGGGATGAAATTGTAAAAGGTTTTTAGAAAAGAACTCTTCTTTTACAAAAACACAAAAAATCCGGCATTCAGATACCCAAATGATGGCTTATTGCGAAATTACTGAACCCCTGTGCTGATAGGATTCCTGTGTTAATCTTAAATCCATTCAACGCAAGTGTTTGGCTTTTTTTGTAATGGATCTTTTTGATATCCGCTTTTTAAGCATTAACTTTATAAAGCAGATGATTGCCTGTTCTGCAAATATTTACACATTGGGTTGAGTGTTTCATACTCTCTCAAAAAACTACTTTATCATGTCAACCTCCGTTTCTTTCAATCAAATTAAAGACCTTGAGTTCAAGAAGGTTCTAAATAAACGTGTTAACGATTATTTTTCTCAAGCCGGTATTTCGAAGCATTACAATGCAGCTATGATATTAAAATCCATCGTCATGCTCTCCTTGTATATCCTGCCTTTTATATTGATTCTCTCCGTAACTATGCCTTTCTGGATAGTGATGATAATTTATTTTATCATGGGAGTGGGTATTGCCGGGGTGGGTATGTCAGTAATGCATGATGGCAATCATTTTGGTTATTCCGGCAATCACCGCATCAATCGTTTAATGGGGCTTACCATGAACCTGTTGGGTGCAGATGCCTACAACTGGAAAATAAAACACAACAAGCTGCATCATGTTTTTACCAATATTTATGGCAAGGACGAGGATATCAACAGCCGTGTAATTCTTCGGTTTGCCTACGGTGCTCCCTTGAAGAAATACCATCGGTACCAGCATCTTTATGCATGGTTTTTTTATGCCATGATGACTTTTTCCATGATTTTTGGAGATATTTCCAAGCGCATGAATTATCGCAAAAAGGGGATCACCAATATTTCCCCATCTGCCTACAGGCGCTCAATGGCCTGGTTGGTAGTTTCCAAGATACTGTATTTTGGGGTGTTTATTGCTGTGCCAATTCTGCTGACAGAATTGCTGTGGTGGCAGGTATTGGTTGGGTTTGTAATCATGAACCTGACTGCAGGTACTATTCTTAGTCTTATCTTTCAGATGTCGCATGTTGTGGAAGGTCCTGATCAAATGAAGCCGGACGAAAAGGGGAACATAGAAATAGATGACACGCTTATTGTACACCAGTTGAAAACTACCAGCGATTTCTCACGCGACAATAAAATTCTTTCCTGGTATGTGGGGGGGTTGAATTTTCAAATTGAACATCATTTGTTTCCCAAAGTTTGTCATGTTCACTATCCGGCTATTTCGAAAATTGTAGAAAAAACTACTGCAGAGTTTGGTTTGCCCTTCCATGAGTTTGATGGTTTCTGGGATGCTTTCTCTTCACATTACAGAATACTGAAAAGACTTGGAGTACAAAAAATATAAGACAAAGGGTTTTTAATTCATTTCCTGTGTCTTTTTCTTCACCCTTTCGTTGCTAAGCAATGCAAAATTTTCATTTCCTCTCCACATTAGGTCTCGTTTTATTTTGCCATGTGCTTTACAGAATTCTTGCCAATTCGAAGTGCATCCCATCATGTCGTGAAAAGTGCCCGCCCCAGTAAAAACCATGCTCATTGGCTATCTCCACCAGCTCGCGCACCGATCCCTTTTGTCCTGCTTTGGGAGGGATAACACCCAGTCCGTTCCAGGCGGCATTGATGTCGAAAGCAATACCATAACTGTGTGAACTGAGGTTGGTAGCAGAACCCCTTATCATGCGGGGGTTGTAGGCTCCATCGTACGACAATA
>SLPR01000044.1 GCA_007131895.1 Bacteroidales bacterium
AGGTGAATTTTCACTCAAACTTTTTTATTGGGCGTAAGAAATCCGCTGATCTAATTCGGCGCTGATTTTCTCTCCTCTTGCATTTACATTTTGCATATGCAATATAATGGCATCGCGCACACGCTTGCCGAGCAGTTCATAATTCAGCGGTTGAAGGAAAAAATTCATGGAGTCACCACCTCCGGCAAGATAATCTGAGGTAAGGATTTTATAAGTGCGGTTGATATCAAATTCCTGGCCCTGAATAAGAATGCTTTCCGGGACCTCATTACTTATACGGAGCTTAACACCGGAAACAGGCATGCCCCGGGATGCCGCTGCAAGATAATCAAAAAGTTGAAATGTTTTCTCGCCGCTAAGGGTTATTACTACCATCTCATTCTCAAAAGGCAGAAGTTCAAACACTCTTCCGTAGGTTATTTCACCTTTAGGTAGAGGAACCCTGAGTCCTCCGTAATTGAGCAGGCAAAAATCTATGGGTTTGCCATCCTGAGGCTGATAAATCTCCTGGCCTATATCAAAGACAAGGTCAGCTACAAAATTGTTTAAAGTACCTTCAGGTGTGCCTCTCTCCATTACATGCTCAGAATATACCAGTACTTTGTTCATGTCTGCCTCGAGGCTTTCTCTGTATTGTTTTATTAATTCTTCTTGTGAGCTGTCCTTGACTGGAGCATTTACAGAATCTAACAGGATAGTATGCCCTTCAACAGTAAACTCTTTAGAACGATCTGCACAACCAGTCAGTAAAACCAGGAACAATGCAAATAAAAGTATTTCAAACCTACTTCTTGTAATCATTACATTTTTATTTGGAAAAAAACAGAACCACAATAATAAGCTTATTTACTGTAAAAAACAATTAAAAAACGCATCTTTCTCTTATTTAAACTCATTTTACACAAGGATGTTTTAATGCAAGAAAAAAACAGTTTAATTGGTTGCTTTACAGGTTTTTGTCTTCAAAAAAGGCAATTTGCTGCTATTCAGAGCAATGTAAAATCCAAGGTAGCAAAGCTGCCCCCAAAGCAATGTCTAAGTAGTATATTTATATGTAATTGTCAGTCCGTATATAGATGAAAAAATACCCTTTACACTGTCTGCAGAATTCCTTCTTACGGCAAAAAGTATCTTACATGACAGGGTAAAGTCATGAGATATCTGTTCCAGATCGTGTTCCTTTAGTACCCTCATCACTTCGTTCATCAGAGGGTAGTCAAATCCCAGTTCATACACTTCTCTGATAATCTTTTCCTCTGTTTCATTGTTTGCAATTGCTTCCTGGGCTGCAGCTTTGTAAGCGTTGATAAGGCCTCTTACACCCAGTTTGACTCCACCAAAGTAGCGAATGACAACAATAAGAATATTGGTAAGATCATGAGAGAGAATCTGTCCGTAAATAGGTTTGCCGGCAGTTCCTGAAGGTTCTCCGTCGTCATTTATTCTGAAAGCATCCCGTACCGGGCCAAGGGCGTAGGCATAACAATGATGCCGGGCATCGTAATGTTTTCTCCTGAGTTCCTGCAGGTGTTCTTTTATTTCCTCTTCGCTGACTACAGGAATAGCATAAGCAATAAATTTACTGCCTTTGTCCTTATATAGTCCTTCACTTTGGGTTTTTATTGTTTTGAAAGTATCTTCGAACATCTTCTAAACTTTAATTGAAATTACGGTTTTATTTCGGATACTTATGCAATTGCTATAAATAAAATGGTAAGTATTGCCAGGAAAATTCCCAGCCAGTTTCGTTGTAATAGTTTTTCTTTAAATATCAACCAGCCAATGAGTGCACCCATGCTTACAACGCTAACGTTGAAAACCGGAAAGAATACTGAACTTTCAAATATGGCGAGGCTTTTAAGAAAAAACAAGGTAGAACTGAAATTAAATATCCCAAGTATTGTTCCGGCAATCATGTTCCGGAAACTCAGTTTATCGGAAGGGCCGGTCATTTTTGTCACCCATGCGATCATGCCAATAACGAGCGACAAGGCGAAGATAGTACCCAGAAACAACAGGTATTCATTTCCTACATGAAATTTCTGAGCGTGCTTCATTACACTGTCATTACTGCCAGTTCCAAGGAAGAGAATAAGCGGAAGCAACCAGTACCTTGTATCAGTTCGTTCCTTTTGCCGTCCGGAAAAAACCAGGTAAAAGGCAGGGAAAGCGGTAATAATGCCTAAAGCTTTAGGAATATTCAGGCTATCTCCATATAAAATTATACCGATGCTCACCGGAATTATCACCGACATTTTGCTTGCAACAGCCGTGACGGCCACCCCTGCTTTTTGAGCAGAACGTGCAAAAACAAAAAACACCAGTATAAACAAAAAACCGTTGATAACTGCCCATCCAAACCAGGGTTTATTTATCAGGTCAATCGGAGTGAAGTTCTGGCCGTATGCTATATAAGAAAGAATAGCGGCTACCAGGTAATTAAAGGTAATAGCTTGCAGGTTATCAATTCTAAGGATGATAAAAAGCCTGAAAGTGACAATAATACAGGATGAAAAGAAAATGGCAAGGATGATGTTTTCCATTCCTGCAAAATTAAAATTGGTTTCGTGGATTTTTAACCCAGTATAGGGTTTCATTTCCTATAAATATCTGCGAAAACTTATTCAGTGGCAGGGTAGGGGCTCTTAATCCCTTCTCGAAGAACTTGCTCCCCTGAAAAATTCTTGCTTCATCCCATAGATCCTTGCCGATAAATGCTGTAAGCAGCTTTTGCCCCCCCTCAATAATTACAGACTGAATCTGCATTCTGTAGAGCTCATTTAGGATGATGTCAAGAAAATCAGGATGGGCAAAATCTGTTTTTATCCAGATGGTTTTATCCTGCTGATTATTGGTATTTTGATTGAATACTATGGTTTTTTGTGAGTTATCAAACAGGTGCAGAGATGAGGAAAGGGTGAGGTTTTCATCCAGCACTATGCGGGTTGGGTTGTGGCCTGTCCAGTCGCGAACATTTAGTTTAGGATTGTCTTTCAGGGCAGTGATTGTGCCTACCATTATGGCCTGTTCTTCGGTTCTCCATTTGTGCACAAGCATTCTGAGTTTTTCGGAAGTTATCCATGTGGGACGCGCAGGGGTGCCAGGTAACCTTTCTATATCGATAAATGCATCTGCGGTTTGTGCCCATTTAAGGATAATATATGGACGTTTTTTCTGATGAAAAGTAAAAAAGCGCCGGTTTAAATGCATAGAGGCAGGTTTTAGCACTCCCACATCTACCTGTACACCTTTATTTCTGAGTTTTGAAATGCCTTTTCCTGCAACGGCATCATAGGGGTCTACTGCTCCGATTACAACATGAGGTATTCCACACCGGATAATAAGATCTGTGCAGGGTGGTGTTTTACCATGGTGGCAGCAGGGCTCAAGATTGACATAAAGCGTGGATTGCCTGAGCATAGCCTTTTCTTTTACCGAATTAACAGCATTTACTTCTGCATGCGCCTTACCATATTCCCTGTGATATCCTTCACCAATAACCTTGTTATTATGCACTATAACACAGCCTACAAGAGGGTTGGGAGCTGCTTTGCCAAGACCTTCCTTTGCCAGTTCAATACACCGGTGCATATAAAATTCATGTGTTTCCATCAAATAAAAATGCCCTTTATACATTAAATACAAGGGCCAAAATTACTATTTTATGTTTTACACAGGTTATAATCAAGGGTACTATTCTAACTTCTGATGGATATTTGTGGTGTTGTTGCTGAGATAATCCTTGTGCAATTGCCTGAGGATGTAAATGATTTTTCTGGAATCCTCGTCCAGCTCACGGCAGAGCTCCTCAAGCCTGGCGGGGTTACTCTTTGATTTGGTCAGTTCCTGAATCCGGGTAATTTTGTCTGATACCTCACTGAACCCCATATAGCTGTATCCGGGTTTAATTTTGTGAACCAACTTGCCCAGGTTTTCCAGATCCTGATCATAAAAGGCCTCATTGATACCTACAATGGTTCTTGGTATTTCTTTCAAAAACCTGACAATAAGCGCTACAATACCTTCGGTATCCTCATCGAAAATATCAGCAAGAGCTTTCTGAATACGTAGTTTGGACTTCTCCAGGTTTTGTTCTTTAGGTTGTTCCTTGCTTACAGGTAGTGCTTTCTTTTCAACAAAACATGTTTTGGTATTTCTCAATGCAGACATTATTTTCTTATAAATAATATCCTGCTCAGAGGGTTTTGTTATAAAGTCATTCATGCCGGCCTCTTTAACCTTTTGACGGGTTTCAGATGTTACATCAGCTGTAAGTGCCACTATAGGTAGATCGTGGTTCAACACGGCTGATTTTGCATTTCTGATTTTCCGGGCTGTTTCGTACCCATTAAGTTCAGGCATGTGCAAATCCATAAGCACGAGGTGGTAGTCATTTTTTTCCAGTTTTTCGATGGCTTCTCTGCCGTTATGAGCAATGTCAAGAAATCCGTTCCATTTTTCAATTATCTGCTTCATTACAAACTGATTCATCTTGTCGTCCTCAGCCATAAGGATTTTTACACCACTCAGGTCTTTTAATCTGCCACTCACTTTATTCATGTCGGGCAAGAAAGTCTTTTCACTTATTTCGTAGTTTATGGAAAACCAGAAAGTAGAGCCCATACCTTCGATACTTTTCATGCCTATTTTGCCGTTTTGCAGTTCAACCAGCTTTTTGCTGATAGACAAGCCCAGGCCTGTTCCGCCGTATTTGCTGGTTGTGTCACTTTCGGCCTGAGTAAAGCTTTGAAAAAGTTGTTTTTGCTTATGTTCGGGAATACCAATGCCGGTATCAGAAACTGAAAATTTAAGTTCGGCCTTATCAGTATCGCGGTTAATAATTTTTACCTGTATATCTACATGCCCCTCGTGAGTAAATTTAATGGCATTACTCAAAAGGTTGAGCAGGATTTGTCTCAGCCTTGATGGATCGCCTTTGAGAACTGGAGGAATATCAGGGTCAATAGAAGTATTGATAGCAATCTGACTTTCGTTGGCTTTGAATTCAACTGTTTTAACAGATTCGTTTATCAAGGTATAAATATCAAATTCGATTTTTTCCAGTTCAACTTTACCTGCTTCCAGTTTGGAGAAATCAAGTACATCATTGATTACGCCCAGCAAATGGTCTGATGAATACTTGATTGACTTCATATTTTGCATTTGCTTTGAGGAAAGCTGTTCTCCTTCAATTATCAAATCGGTTAGTCCGATAATGGCATTGAGAGGCGTTCTGATTTCATGGCTCACATTGGAAACAAAGAAAGATTTCACCCGGTTGGCTTCTTCAGCCATTTCTTTCGCCTTTTTCAGCTCTTCTTCTATTTTTCTTCTCTCAGTAATGTCAAATACGATACAATAACTCAGTAAGGTAGACTGAACTTCTATCATGCTGGTATATACCTCTACATCTCGTTCAGAGCCATCAGCAAGTTTATGTTTAAGATAATAATAGTTTCTGTTTTGGGTTTTGGCTTGTACAATTTCTCTTTTGATACTCACTGATGACAGAACATTGATTTGTGACATGTTCATGGTTACAAGCTTTTCCCTTGAATAGCCATAATAATTGATGGCTGCCTGATTGGCATCCTGGATATTGCCGGTATCAGGGTCGGTAATGAGCATGATAGCCGAATTTTTCGAGAAAAAGTTTTTGTAGCGTAGCTCACTTTCCTTTATATGCAATTCGGCATTTTTTCTTTCAGTAATGTCAATTGCGGTGGCAAGTACAGCCGGCTGATTATAAAAGTCAATGGATCTGGTAGACAAATCAATCCATTTCTCCTTTTTATTCTTGGTAATGATACGAAACTCACCCCTGAAGCTAAAAGTCTTGCTTTTCACGTCAATGGTGTCTGCTGCAGGATTATTCAGGCTGCTGGGATGTATGAGCTGCCAGATTTCCATCTGGGTAAGTTCCTCACGGGTAAAACCAGTAAGGTCTGCCAGCGCAGAGTTTACGAACCCAAGCCTGAAATTCTGAAAAATCATGATGGCAGAGGGATTGGCTTCCAGCAGGGTTCTGAATCGGTTTTCGGTTGATTGGGCAGTTTTTCTTGCCTGTATGGTGTTGTAAAGCAGAAATAGCAGAATTGCTGTTCCTAAAAACAGCAAACCGAAGATAAAAAAGAAATTGTTGAAAAAATTTGTTGAGATTAGCCCTGATATCATAAGTGTAGACCGGGAAATATCTGAATGCTCTGAAGAAAGGGGATTGTTGTAATGGGATACAGCATGTAAACTGGCGTAGGAATCTACCTTACCGTAATTAAAAGCATTATAAGAACCAGCTTCTTCTGAAGGTTGGTTCGGGAAGGTGTTGCTGTTTATACTTTCCATTTTCCGGGGGAGGCCGGAGTAATTGCCCAAATTGACAATTGTTATGGTTAATATAATCAGTGCAATAGAAAAGATTGCAATAAAAAGTATAAATAACCTTTTCACCTATTTAGCGATTTTTCAAAAATCAGCCCATAAAAAGCCAATTTATGAGTTTGTGTTGTCGGAATTTGTTGATTAAAATTATCAACGGCACAAATGTAGAAATAAAAAAGTTAATTTCAAAGCAAAAAAAAGACGACAAACAGTAAAAATATTTCTACAAACGTTAATTTATTACGTTACCGGCTGACTGTCAAAAAGATAAGAAACGTAATTTTTTTTCATTAGTTATTAAGAATCGGATTATTTTTATCTGGACTTATTTTAAATAAGCCAGGCATGCATTGTTCTCCAATTAAATAATTAATTTAGTTGGGTGTTGATATGATGCTGTTATTCAGATACATGATGTTAAAGAAATTCCATGGTAACTTCTTTAAGGAATTTGTTTTCCAAAAGCGAAGCTATTTTTTTTACAACGCTTCGCCTGATTTCCAACTCCACGGGAAGGTTGGGATCCTGATGTGCAATATTGATGGCTGTGCCAATGCATAGATAGATTTCGTCACTTTCCAGGAACAATTTTAGAATTTTATCAGCTGGCCC
>SLPR01000394.1 GCA_007131895.1 Bacteroidales bacterium
TATTATAATTATTTATTTGAATAATTAATTATTTTAAGATTCGAGTTGAATAAAAAAGTTTTTCAGATATAAAATTATCTCTAAATTTGTTGTTTAATATAGTGCAAAAATAGAACCAACAAAATGTCAAAGGCAATAAAAATTAAGCAAGGATTAGACATCCCCATGCAGGGAGAGGCAGAAAAAATTCTTAATACTTCTCCACGTTCTGCGAAATATAGTGTATGCCCACCGGATTTTCATGGTTTGACTCCAAAGATGCTTGTGAAAGAAGGAGAAAAAGTAAAAGCAGGTACACCATTGTTTTTCGATAAATATAACGAAAAAATTATTTTCACATCACCTGTTAGTGGAACTTTTTCTGATCTTGTGCGGGGAGAAAAGCGGCGCATCCTTAGAGTAACAATAGATGCGGACCCCACCGATGACTATCTGGATTTTGGTGCTGCAGACCCTCTTACCCTCAACAGGGAAGAGGTAGCGGAGAAAATTCTGAAAAGTGGTCTGTGGCCGGCCATCAGACAAAGGCCCTACGCCGTTGTAGCCAATCCTGCAACCAAACCCAAAGCCATTTTTATATCAGCTTTTGACAGCGCTCCCCTGGCAGCTGATCTTGATTTTATTTTAAACGGCCAGGAAAAGGAATTCCAAACAGGTCTTAATGCACTCTCAAAATTAACCGATGGCGATGTACATTTGAGTATTCACGCCAAAACTACCCTCAACAAAGGATTTCTCAATGCCAAAAATGTGAAGATTCATCAGTTTGAGGGGCCACACCCAGCTGGATTGGTGGGTATTCAAATCCATCATATTGACCCTGTAAATAAAGGAGATGTTGTTTGGCATGCAGGCGTTCAGCATGTAATCATGATTGGACGGCTTTTTGAAAAAGGAATTTATGATGCATCTGGAATTATTGCCCTTGCCGGATCTGAAATATTGAATCCAAGGTACTACAGGGTAATAAACGGCGCAAAAGTTTTGGACATTGCACAGAAAAACGTGCGAAGAGAACCTGATGTGCGTCTGCGGTTTATTAGTGGTGATGTTTTGACAGGATGTAAGGTAAATGAAAATGGGTTTCTCAGGTTTTATGACAACCAAATCACCGTAATCCCCGAAGGAGACAAGCCGGAAGTATTGGGATGGATGTTGCCTAATTTTGACAAATTCAGCATTTCACGATCCTTTCCTGCTTTCCTGATGCCGGGCAAAAAATTTCGGTTGAATACCAATATTCGAAGCGGTGAAAGGCCTTTTGTAATTACAGGATTGTATGAAAAGGTTTTGCCCATGGATATTATGCCAATGCAATTGCTCAAATCCATCATGATAAATGACATTGACATGATGGAGAAACTTGGGATATATGAAGTTGCTCCCGAAGATTTTGCCTTGTGTGAGTACGTGTGTCCTTCCAAGATTGAAATTCAGGAAACCATCAGGGAAGGGCTGGATGTTATTCAAAAGGAGTTTTCTTAGTTATCAGGATTGTAAATTATATATCTGATTTTATTAACCCAAAAAGGACATAAAATTGAAGGCGTTAATTAATTTAGTCGAAAAGGTAAAACCCAACTTTGAGAAAGGCGGCAGACTTGAAAAATTTCACCGGTCTTTTGAAGCATTTGAAACCTTCCTTTATGTAAAGGGTGATGTTACCCAAAGGGGAAGTCACATCCGGGATGCCATTGACATGAAAAGAACAATGGTACACGTGATAATTGCTCTTATTCCAGCCTTGTTGTTCGGAATATGGAACGTAGGTTTTCAGCACTACAAAGCCATTGGACTGGAAGTGGAATTTATGGATCAGGTGATGTTTGGTCTGATCAAGGTGTTGCCCATCATTGTTGTAAGTTATGTTTCTGGTCTGGCAATCGAATTTATTTTTGCATCAGCCCGCGATCATGAGGTTAATGAAGGATTCCTTGTATCCGGAATGTTGATACCCCTGGTAATTCCTGTAACTACTCCCTTGTGGATGGTAGCCATGGCAACCATATTTGCCGTGGTGATTGGTAAGGAGGTGTTTGGCGGAACAGGCATGAATATTCTTAATCCTGCTTTGCTGGCAAGGGCTTTTCTGTTTTTTGCCTACCCATCTTACTTATCAGGTGAGGTGTGGGTTTACGAAGGTGCAGAAACCTTTGTAGATGGATATTCTGGTGCCACTGGCCTTGCAGTAATGGCAGCAGGCGAAGGTACAATGCCCTCCAACTTTGATCTGTTCTTTGGCTTTATCCCCGGTTCCATCGGTGAAACATCTACTTTCGCCATTCTTCTTGGGGCCGTTGTATTGATAGCAACCGGTATTGGAAGTTTTAGAATAATGGCTTCAGTTTTCCTGGGAGGTCTGCTAATGGGTGCAATCTTCAACCTGTTTGCTGTAAATGAGTTCATGGCTATGCCGGCCTACAAACATCTCATTTTAGGAGGTTTTGCTTTTGGAGCTGTTTATATGGCTACCGACCCGGTATCTGCCTCTCAAACAGGTGTAGGAAAGTATATTTATGGCATTCTGATAGGTGTCATTACAGTATTAATACGGGTGGTCAATCCGGCCTATCCCGAAGGTATGATGCTGGCCATCCTGTTTATGAATGTTTTTGCTCCCCTTATCGACCATTATATAGTGGAGGCAAATATTAAAAAACGCATGAAGCGAATGCAAAAAGTCCGTTTACAAACACAGGCTTAATCAAACCGTAAAAAGATTATACAATGAGTAACCGATATGTTTTTATGTATGCCTCCGTAATGGTAATTGTTGTAGCGTTGGTTTTGTCTACCGCAGCCACATTACTCAGACCCATGCAGGAGAGGAATATGCGTATTGAGAAAATGCAGAATATACTGTCTACCATAGGTATTTCTGCACCCAGAGGGGAAGCCATTGAGCTTTTTGACCAATATATTGCCCAAACCAAAGTGCTCAATCATCTTGGTGAAGAAATAGAGGGAGATGCTTTTGAAGTGGATCTCCAGGATGAAAATCGCAAACCCGTTGAAGAAAGACAACTTCCTCTTTTTATTGCTGATGTGGATGGTGAATTATTCTACATCGTACCAGTAAGAGGTAACGGACTCTGGGGAGCTATATGGGGATACCTGAGTTTCCGGGGTGACCTTACTACCATTGCGGGTGCCAATTTTGATCATGCCAGTGAAACACCCGGCCTGGGAGCTGAAATTTCTGACCCTCCCTTCGAAAGACAATTTGTAGGCAAGAAAATATTTGATGAGGACGGAGAATTTAAACCCGTTGTGGTTGTCAGAGGGGGTGCTCCCAGTGACGATGATCATGCCGTTGATGCCATAAGTGGCGGTACAATCACCTCCAATGGTGTTACAGCCATGATCAGAAATGGACTTGAAGTTTACAAACCTTACTTTTTAAAAAAGAAAACATCATGAGCGAAGAAAAAAATAATATCCCCAAAGAAACACTGTTTTCTCCTAAAAATAAAAGGCTGCTCAGTGATCCCATCGGAAAGGAGAATCCCATTACTGTGCAGGTACTGGGTATTTGTTCGGTGCTTGCCGTTACCGTTCAGCTCAGGGCTTCCCTGGTACTTGCTATTGCGGTTGTGGCTGTTATGGGATTGGCCAATGTCATTATTTCCATTCTCAGACATGGTATTCCCCCAAGGATTCGTATTATCGTTCAGTTGACCGTTGTCGCTTCCCTGGTAATTCTTGTAGACCAGGTGCTAAAAGCATTTGTTTACGATGTTAGTCGCCAACTTTCTGTTTTTGTAGGATTGATCATAACCAACTGTATTATCATGGGGCGTCTGGAAGCTTTTGCCCTCAATAACAAAGTATGGCCCTCTTTTCTGGATGGTGTTGGTAATGCGGCAGGTTACGGAAGCATTCTGTTGCTTGTGGCTGCCGTGCGTGAATCGCTTGGCTCTGGTACCCTGATGGGATATCAGGTAATACCTGACTTTATGTACAATATTGGTTATGTCGACAATGGGTTTATGATTTTGCCCCCAATGGCTCTTATTACGGTGGGCGTGATTATCTGGATACATCGTCATCGCGACAGAGCGCTTGTTGATGTAAGTTAATCACTCCCTCTCGCAAACGTATTTTGTAAACTTGTAAAAGAAAAAAAATGGAAGAATTAGTTAGTATATTCGTCAAGTCTATATTTATTGACAATATGGTATTTGCCTACTTTTTGGGTATGTGCTCATACCTGGCTGTATCTCGTACTGTTCAGACATCTGTGGGGCTGGGGTTTGCAGTGATTTTTGTGCTGGGTATTACCGTACCGGTAAACTACCTGCTCGAAAATTACATTATTGGTCGTGGAGCTCTTGCCTGGCTGGGGCCACAGTTTGCGGCAATAGATTTAAGTTTCTTGACTTTCATCATGTTTATCGCTATCATTGCGGCCATGGTTCAGCTCGTAGAAATGCTGATTGAAAAACTTAGTCCTACCCTTTACAGCAGTTTGGGTATATTTCTGCCTCTTATCGCTGTAAACTGTGCTATTTTGGGAGGGTCTCTGTTTATGCAAGAGAGAAACTACGCCAATATTGCAGAAGCCACCTCCTTTGGATTAGGAAGCGGTGTGGGTTGGTTTTTGGCGATTGTAGGAATTGCCGCTATCCGCGAAAAGATTCGTTATTCCAATGTCCCTGCTCCCTTGCGTGGGCTGGGTATTACCTATATAATTACCGGGCTTATGGGTATTGCTTTCATGAGCTTCATGGGAATTGAACTATAGTTATCAACCAAAATGAATTATTAAACCATGATATTTTTAATAAGTACCAATGTATGGGTCGTAATCCTTAGCGTGATAATGTTTCTGGCTATCATGCTCATGCTGGTTGGAATATTGCTCTATGCCAGACATAAGCTGGTTCCCTCGGGGCCGGTTACTGTAAATATCAATGAAGACAAACAGCTTGATGTGAACGCCGGAGGCACACTGTTAAATACCCTTTCCGAGCAGGGAATCTTTCTTCCCAGTGCTTGCGGGGGTGGAGGTACATGTGCTGTATGCAGATGCCAGGTACTGGATGGTGCAGGCGATATTCTTCCTACCGAAGTGGGCTATTTTAGCAGGAAAGAAATTCAGGATAAATGGAGACTTGCCTGCCAGGTGAAAGTAAAGCAGGATATGAAAATCCAGATTCCCAAAGAGATCTTTGGTATCAAGAAATGGGAGTGTGAAGTGGTTTCCAACGATAATGTAGCAACCTTCATTAAAGAGTTCGTGGTAAGACTTCCTGAAGGCGAAGATCTCGACTTCCAGTCTGGGGGGTATATACAGATAGATGTACCCCCATGTGAAGTAGAATTCAAGGATATGGAGGTTCAGGATAAATTCCGTGAAGACTGGGACAACCTGAAAATGTGGGATTTGAAAATGACCAACCCCGAATCCATTAACCGGGCTTATTCCATGGCCAACCATCCGGCCGAAGGCAATATTGTAAAACTTAATATCCGCATTGCAACGCCCCCATGGGACAGGGAGAAGAATCAGTTTATGAAAGTAAATCCCGGTATCTGCTCCTCTTACATCTTTTCGCGCAAACCTGGCGACAAGGTTACAGTTTCCGGGCCCTACGGCGAATTCTTTATTAAGGATACCGACAGAGAAATGATATACATAGGAGGAGGTGCTGGTATGGCTCCCTTACGCTCTCATATCTTCCATCTTTTCCATACCATGAAAACCAACAGGAAAGTTTCTTATTGGTATGGTGCCCGCTCCAAAAGAGAGATTTTTTACGAAGAAGAGTTCAGGAAAATCGAACAGGAATTCCCCAACTTTAAATTCAATATTGCGCTGTCAGAACCCCTTCCCGAAGATAACTGGGATGGATATACTGGGTTTATTCATCAGGTTGTACTGGATAACTATTTAGGAAAGCATGAAGAACCCGAAGAGGTTGAGTACTATCTGTGTGGGCCTCCTATCATGAATGAGTCCGTTTTAAAAATGCTGGATAATTTAGGTGTGCCTGAAGAAAATATTGATTTAGACGATTTTGGTGGTTAACTTTGCAGCCCTGAAGTAATTCAGGGCTTTTTTTGTTTTATATCACCTTTCTCATGGACAGAGAACTTAAACTCAGGGCGCGAAAAGTAATATGGATTGGCTTTGTAGCCAATCTGGTATTAACAGTTCTCAAAATTCTGGCAGGAATATTTGCCAGAAGTTCTGCTATGATCGCTGATGGTGTTCATTCCGTGAGTGATTTTGCCACCGATTTGGTGGTGGTGGGCAGCCTATCTGTTTCTCAACGACCTCACGACCATAATCACAAATACGGACATGGTAAAGTGGAAACCCTTGCCACAGCCTTTGTAGGAGGTGTTCTTATTATTGTGGGAGCAGGATTGTTCTACTCCGGAATCATGAAAATATACGGGGTAACACAAGGTGTTGTATTGCCACAACCGGGTTTGGGTGCTCTTTATGCGGCGATTGGCTCTGTTATTATTAAGGAAATACTGTTTCGTCATACAATAAAGGTGGGCAGGCAAACCCAAAGTCAGGTTGTTATTGCCAATGCGTGGCATCACCGGAGCGACGTTTATTCCTCTTTGGGCGCTTTGCTGGGGATCAGTGGAGCCATTTTCCTGGGTAGCGACTGGGTAATTCTCGATCCCCTGGCTGCTGTAATTGTATCATTTTTTATATTCCGGATTGCAATAAAAATTACCCGGGAGACACTTCTGGAACTTATTGAAACCTCCTTGCCCCGAGATCACGAGGATGAAATTCTTCAGATTGCGGCCCAGGTGAAGGGAGTGCATGACCCTCATGAACTGAAAACCCGAAAAATCGGCAACCAGATCGCCATTGATATTCATATAAAAGTGCTTAATCATCTTAATATTGAACAGGCCCATGAAATAACGGTTGACCTGGAGAAATCCCTGAGAA
>SLPR01000027.1 GCA_007131895.1 Bacteroidales bacterium
TCAACCGTGAGATCGCCCCCGGTCTGTTGGGCATTTTGCTTGAAAAGGGATAACCCCATGCCCACTTTGCGGGTTGTGCGTGTAGTGTAAAAAGGATCTGTTACGCGTTGCACAATTTCCGGTGCCATACCTCTGCCATCATCCTGTATGAGAATACTCAACTTATCGGTCCGGGAATCTTCCCGGATGTCGATGACAATATTTTTGGACTGCGCACTCACCGAGTTTTGGGCAATATCCAGTATGTGTAGCGAAATATCCTTCATATGGGTAATTAATTGTTTTCACTTTTCACTTTTCTCTCTGCTCTCTAAAAACTAACCTTTCTCCCCTTCTCTCCCCTGAGTGCCATTTTGATTTCCTGAAAGTTCAAAGCTTCCATTTCAAAGATGCATACTTTTTTTCCGATATCATCCGGGAAATGTGCGTCTGAGCTGGTGGTAAAGGTGAACGATTGCAGGTAAGGAAATTTTTTCAATACCTCTTCTTTCGTGGTATGTCTTGATATTTCAAGCGCATCTGCTTTAATATCAGGTGGAACAAAACCCAGCTGGCTGGTAAGGCTGTATTTGGGCCTGTCGATATGAGCTGGTATAAACAGCCCGTCCAGTTCATGTACTTTTTTCTCCACCTGTTCGATGGACTGGTCTAAGGCCGAAATCAGCAAATACTCTATTTCTTCCACTATCATTTCTTGTTCATCCACAACCACCTGATGACCAAAATATTTTGGGTTGTTTTTCACCTTTGTAATATGCTCATTCAGGTATTGCTGAAACTGATTTAGTGCATCTATATTTTCAAAGAACGTAAGGCAGTGAACCTCTTCACGGGTAGTAACCTCGGCGCCACACAGGGCAAAAATTCCTTTTTCTGCTGCCAGTTTTTGTATTAAAAGGGCGTGCTTTGTTGAATTGTGATCGGCAATGCCCAGTATTTCAATTTTCTTTTGTGCAGCAACTTCAACAATATTGGCAGGGCTCATTTCCAGATCCCCACAGGGTGACAGCAGTGTGTGTATATGCAAATCGGCCCTGTATTGCTGCATGTTGATTACTTTATTAATTCATAGAGCTTGCCGGTAATTTCAAAAGTACCCATATGTGTTCCCAGCAAGGGAATTCCTTCTTCATTGGCCTGATTCAGGGTGTCCTCTTCAGGCTGATGATTATTAACCAGAATGATAGCTGCCAGATCCTTTAAAGATGCAATGGCCATTACATTTTTGTGGGTTTGCAATGTTATCCAAACTTCACCTGTGTCGGCATTTCCCATTACATCACTTAGCAGGTCAGACACATAACCGCCTGAAATCTCGTTTCCAAGCCCTTTTTTACCGCCGTAAACCTTCAGATTTAATTTTTCTGTTAATTGTTGAACTGTCATATTAATTTCTCCTGATTATTTAGTCGTTAGCACCTATTTCAAACTTTTCTTTGCCCCAGATTCTTTTCATAATTTCAATGGATTGCTCTGCAGGCATAACGCCTTGTTGTTCCATTCTTTTCTGAACATAAATACACTGGGTTATTTCCGCTTCACCCTGCACAATATCTTCTGCCAGTGAGCTGCATTTGGGAGATCCGCATAGTCCGCAATCCACGTAAGGGAGCATCTCCATAATCTCATGCACTCTTTTCATTTTTTTCATGGCTTGAGAAATATCTTCATCAAGTTTGTCCATTGAACGGGGTTGCACTTTACTGATGGAAATATTATCCTCAAGGAAATCCCTGTATTGAACAATGGGACCCGGATTTGCATACCTGTAATTTCCTTCCTTTTCTTTTTTTGAAGCTCTTGCAGCTCTTTTTTTCATGCGGTCTACGGTATAAAACCGGTTGCTGCTGGTAAGAATACCTCCTGCACAACTCTCATCACATGCGCGTAGTTCAAGAAAATCTATTTCCCGGTTTTCTTCGTTCTCCAGTTGCTCCAGAAACTCAATAACGTTGCTTATTTCATCAATAGCAAGGGTTCTTCCTGTCATGTGGGCTGCTTCTCCGTTGGTAGCCGACCACATTACTCCTGAGGATTTCAGGGGATCAAGAATGGGCAGCTGGCAGGTATTTTTGCCTATAAATCCTTGTTTTACAGCGGTATAAACTTTATTGAATATGAAATCCATATTGATAACTCCGGTGATAGGAGAATCTTCCTGCCCCACGGGGCTTTTTACAGCTGCAATTTTTGCTGCACAGGGGGTGATATAAAATATCCCTGTTTCATCAGGATCATGCCCCTGATCTATAAGCATCTTGCTGTAATAGGCAGCAGCAATGTCAAGCGGGGGTTTCAGCAGGATAAGGTTATCAGTTAGGGTAGGAAATCGTACCTGGATGAGCCTTACAATAGCAGGACAGAAAGTAGAAATCAGTGGTCTTGCTTCCTGATGGGTCTCAACATGGTTTTTCATTGTATTTTTGAGCACCTCAACCCCATGCTCAACTTCATAAACATGTGTAAAGCCCAGCTCCATCAATACGCTGGAAACCTGGGTCAGGGATACTTCATCCGGAAACTGTCCCAACAAAATGGAGGGAATCAGGGCTACCCTTTGTTTGTATCTGAATATCTGGTTGAAATCATCCTGCTCAACAATGATGGCACCCACCGGGCATGCACGGTAACATTTTCCGCAGTCCACGCAAAAGTTGTCTTTCAGCTCAGCTTTGCCCTCACGTATACGAATGGCCTGTGTTGGGCATACATTCATACAGTGCGAACATCCGATACAGACATCCTTGCGGAACTTTAAGGCATGATGGAAATATTTACCGTCCACTGATTGGTTTATTTTTATTTGTTATTCGGGTTTTGATAATGCATTGTAATCTGAACCGTGGTTCCTTTGCCAACTTCACTGCTAACCTGAAGGTCATCGGCATTTTTTTTCATATTGGGCAAGCCCATTCCTGCTCCGAATCCCATCTCTCTCACTGTGCTGCTGGCTGTAGAAAACCCTTCCTTCATGGCTTGTTCTATATCGGGTATTCCGGGTCCTTCATCTACCAGCCTGATAACTACTTTCTCTTCATCAAAATCAACATATATGGTACCACTGTAAGCATGAGCAACAACATTAACTTCGGCTTCATAGGTGGCAACAACTGTTCTTTTAACAATACCCAGGTCGACGTTGAGTTGCTTGAGTTTCTTTTTGATTTCGCTGGAAGCAAATCCTGCCCTGGTAAAGTTTCCTCCTTCTATCTGATATTCAAAATGCATATAATAAAAGGGGTTAAGTTTAAAAAACCGGAGAAATGCCTGCCTGGTATAAAATACCGCAGGTTCTGAAAACCGAATACCTGCATTCCAGAACTGTTATATCATTCTCCAGGGCCAGCTCCTTCATTTCTTCAGATATTTGTTTGTTGCGTGCAAAGATGATACATTGAATATCTGACATTTCGGCGGTACGCAGTGTTTGCATATTGGCCAGACCGGTAATCAACAAAACATTATCTTCTTTCAGGGTAAGCACATCACTCATAAGATCGGAGGCAAAAGCAATATCAATTTCGTGATCAGCGCGTTCTTCCCCACATATTATTCGTGCATCTAATAATTTGGCAATTTGTTCTACGGTCATGGTGGCTAATTTGAGTTGTTAAGGTTAAAACCGTTTTGTATCAGTTGATATCATCTTCACCTGTTTTCAGTTTTTTCTGTACTTCAATGTTACAATGAATAACGCTGCAAAGATAAGGGGTTGTCACTCAAAAACCAAGCTTTGTTGTTAATTTATTAACATCTTATATTTGTCGTCTAAACGCCTGTTCCTGCACCTTTATATGTGGATAAACCAGACAAACCCGCTATCGCACAGCAAAGTGATTGTAATTTAGAACCGTTCTAATTAACAGGCCGTTAAGCAAATAACAGACAAAGCTGAACATTATTGGTTCAGGCGATTGAGTATGACCGCCAGATCGGAGTAAACAGAGGTGTTCTCAACGATAATATTATCAGGTACTTTGATAGATTGGGGGGTAAAATTCCATATAGCTTTGATACCCCATGCTACTACCAGGTCTGCGATTTCCTGCGCCCTGGCATCCGGGGTAGTAATGATGGCAAGCCTGACATTGAATTTACGCGACAAATCGCGGAACTCATCAACGGGGTGAATTTTAATATCATTAAGAACGGTATTCACAACGGAAGGGTTTGTATCAAAACCGGCTATAATATTCAAACCATAACTTCTCAGTCCCTGGTATTTGATGAGGGCTTTTCCCAGATTGCCCACGCCAAAAAGAAAAGCATTTTCCTGCTTGTTAAAATCAAGAAAAGCAATAATGGTATCAATTAGCTGGTCTACATTATAGCCAATCTTGGTTCTGCCTTTAATACCGGTATAGGACAGATCCTTGGTAACCAGTGTAGAATCCATCTTAAAGTTAATGGCAATCTGACCACTTGAAACAAATTCAACATGATTGGTCCTGAGAACTTTCAAAAAATTCAAATAACCTGGAAGCCTTCGTAAGGTGGGTTCAGGTATTTGATTTACAGCATTCTTTCCATTTCCGGATTTGACTCTCATAATATTGGCTGTTTAGGATTGGTTTGTCGTTTTGTGCAAAAGCTCTATTATCTGATTCATAATGTGTGCATTACAAAATACCGAGCCTTTTTTTAAATAAATAATTCCGTAATGCAAAATTAAAACAAATAACAACACAACAAAATTAAAAACCAATATATTGTTATTTTATTAACAACTCTGTTTGAATTTTCGTTAATATCCTTTATTTACTTCATTGAACTTAGGCTTGTTATAGTATTGTGACGCTAAAAAGCAACGCTTCAAGAAACATATAAAAAGAGTTTATTCAATTAAAGATGCACGAAATGATAAAATTATTGAATATTATATTCTTTAAACGACAACAAATGGGAGGAAGGTAACCGGGTAAAGCATTTTTTTCATCAAAAATGAAAGAAGCAGCCGGTACCTGGTAAAGTACCGGCTGCACATAAAGGAAAATACTTAGGTTAATAACGTTTTCTGGGGGTATAATGGGTATGCAATAGATCATGAGATCTGTGCCCCAGAGGTTTATGAAGGAATGAGGTGTATATTTCATTCACCTCAGGATTCTCATGAGATTTGCGCAGCGTCATTTTCTCATCCTCTTCATAAATAGCTGCAGCCCGTTTCTTTCTGATTTCCATATTGGTAGGAATAGGCTGACCACCGCCGCCGATACAACCGCCGGGGCATCCCATAACTTCCACAAAGTGATAATTGGCCACACCACTCTTAATGTTGTTCATCAATATTTTGGCATTGGCTAAGCCATGTGTTATAGCCACTTTTAGTTCAACTCCTTCAAGAAAGCTCCATTCGGGTTTGACATCCTTAATTTTTACAGAAGCCTCTTTAATGCCGTCCATACCTCTTACCGGTTTTATATTGAGGTTGGCAAAAGGAACTTCCCTACCCGTAACAATCTCATAGGCAGTACGTATTGCGGCCTCCATTACCCCTCCGGTATTCCCGAAGATTACAGCGGCACCGGTTGATTCTCCAAGGATACTGTCATATTTCTCATCATCGAGTTTCTCAAAGTCAATACCTGCCTGGTGTATCATTCGCCCAAGTTCACGGGTAGTTAACACAAAGTCAACATCTTTGTATCCGCTGCCTCTCATCTCCGGCCTGTCAGCTTCATATTTCTTGGCAGTACAGGGCATGATCGAAACGACAACCATATCAGCAGGGTTCTTGTTGATTTTTTCTGCATAATACGTCTTGGCCAATGGCCCAAACATCTGCTGAGGCGACTTGCAGGTGGAAAGGTTATCGAGCATGTCCGGGAAAATGTGCTCCTGGAACTTAATCCATCCCGGGGAGCAACTGGTCATCATGGGTAATGCCACATCTTTTCCGTCTACCAATGCTTCTTTCAGCCGTGTGAGCAATTCGGTGCCTTCTTCCATAATGGTAAGGTCGGCAGTAAAGTCTGTATCCAGCACTTTATCGAAGCCTAACCTGCGCAATGCTGCCACCATCTTACCGGTAGAGCGGTTGGGGCCAAGGCCAAATTCCTCGCTGATGGCCACCCTTGTGGCCGGAGCTGTTTGTACCACAACGAATTTTTTAGGGTCGTAGATAGCGTCGAATACCTGGTCAATATAATTACGTTCAACCAATGAAGCGGTGGGGCAACGATTGATGCACTGCCCGCAATTGGTACAAACCACGTCGTTCATGGGTTTGTCAAGGAACGTGGAAATTTTCATGTCCTTGCCTTTGTGGGTAACTGCCAGTGCACTTACAGATTGCAGTTCGGTGCAGGTCCGCACGCATCGCTGACAACGGATACACTTGGAGTCATCCTTTTCAATAGATGGGGACGAAATATCGATCTTATTGGTGGATTTCACATCCAGATAGACATGGTCGCCGGTGCGGTATTCATTGGACATCTCCTGCAATTCACAATAACCGCTTTTGAAACACTTGGTGCAATCGGCATTATGCTCAGAAAGCAGAAGCTCGATAATATTCTTCCTGGCTTGTCTTACTTTCATACTGTTGGTAAGGACTTCCATTCCTTCAGAAACCGGCGTTGCACATGAGGCGGGCAGCACCCTGTTTCCAACTTGTTCTACAACACAAACCCTGCAGTTTCCTGCTACACAGAGGTCGTCGTGGTGACACAGGGTAGGGATTTTGAAGTTCAACTGACGGGCGGCCTCCAGAATGGAGGTTCCCTCGTCAACCGATACGTTCAGATTATTTATCTTAAGATTTACTTTATATTTACTCATAGTTTTTTTCTCCTTAATATAAATGATTACCTCACTTTTATTCCCTCAGGATTGAGA
>SLPR01000408.1 GCA_007131895.1 Bacteroidales bacterium
AGTTGGAAAAACTGGTGCAGTCAGGTAGCGAACCGATACATATCCATCATCGGTTCAGTCACAATACTTCAGGGTATAAAAACATAGAAACAATTGCCACCAACCATCTCAGCAATCCCCTAATCAATGCCGTTGTGCTCACCAGCAGAGACGTATCGCTGGAACATCAAAGCCGGGAATTGAAAAAGAATATTTCTATTGCCCAAAAATCAGCTGAAATTAAACAGCAGTTTCTGGCCAACATGAGCCATGAAATCCGAACACCCATGAATGGGATTGTGGGAATGATTGAGTTTCTGATGAAAACCACCCTTGATGGTACGCAGCTGGACTATGTACAAACCATCAAATCTTCAGCCGATTCGTTACTCAATATTATCAATGACATTCTCGATTTTTCCAAAATTGAAGCAGGGAAACTATCCATCAATCCAACACCGGTAAACATCAGAAGATTTGCAGAGGAAGCAGGCAAAATATTCGCTGCACTGGTAAAGCAGAAACAACTGGAGTTTGTTCTTTTTGTGGATGAGTCAATACCGGAGTATCTTAATATTGACCCCATCAGACTCAACCAGGTATTGTCAAATCTTCTGTCAAACGCCATCAAGTTTACTCCTTCCGGCGGGGTCACCCTCCGGATTTTACCCGATAAAATTACCAATGACACAGTTAATCTAAGAATTGAAGTGCAGGATACAGGCATTGGCCTGACGGAGCAAGAACAGGAAAAGCTTTTTACACCTTTCACCCAGATTGATTCTTCCCTTACCCGTTCACAGGAAGGCACCGGTCTTGGCCTTACTATCAGCCAGAGAATTATGGAGCTTATGGGGGGAGAAATAGGCATTATCAGCAAGAAAGAAAATGGTGCATTGTTTTGGGTTACTTTACCTGCTGAAATCTCAGAACTTGAAAAAGTAAAGAACTTCATACAGAAGCATGAAATTGGCGAAAAAAAACCGCTCGCCATCCATGTGCTGCTTGTTGAAGACAAGGTGGTAAACCAGAAAGTATTCAAACTTATGCTGGAATCTATGGGATGTGCTGTTACCATTGCCTCTGATGGTCAGGAAGCCATAAGCTTAATTGAAAATCACAAAAAAAACGCTCCGGACATCCCTGCGGCTTTCCAGATTATTCTCATGGATATTCAAATGCCAGTCATGGATGGTGTAACAGCCACCAAAATAATCCGCAGCAAACACCCCGAATATAAAATTATCATTGGGCTGAGTGCCAATGTTTTCACCTCTGAAGTAGAAGGATTTCTTCGCAGCGGGCTCGACGACTATATCGTTAAACCTGCCAAATCAGATGAGTTATACAAAAAGCTGCTTTATTGGTCCGAAAAACGTGAAACGCAGAAAAAAACACCTGAAAAATCATCTATTCAGATTATTGATACGTTGAAAAAAGAACTTGTATTTGAAAAACACAGCCTTGGTATAATAAAGGCACAATCAGAAAATAACAGCATGGTGCTCCAGGAGCTATTCTCCTCCTTTTATAATGATGCCTTAGAACTGGTAAGCAACATTGAATCAGAAGCGGAAAAAAAAGACAACAAGGCTGTGGATTACCTAAACACCCTCCAGAGCATAGCCAGAAGCATGGGGGCAATGCAGATTTCCAAAACGTGTGAGGCCCTCTCAGAGAACCTGAAACATCCAACCATTCCCCATGAAAAAATCATTGAGTTTCTCAGGGAATCCATTCAGAGATTTGCAAGCGCCATAAAAGATGCATGATAAGCCAAAGCTTCAGAAAACACTAATTTTCCGGACCTGCTTATTGTTACCAGACTGCACTTTTAACAGGTAAGTACCCGGTGCATAACCCGATACATTGAGGGTATACTCCGATACCGACGGTGATTCCCGCATTAACATCTGTCCCCTGGAATCGAAAAGGTAAATGTAATCCATAGAGGCATTCATGCTAACTGTAAGGATATCCCGGACGGGATTAGGATAAACTTTTACGTTATCTTCCTTAATTGCCTGGTCGGGTAATTGAGCAACAAAAGTTCCGTGCTCAAGGTAAAGGTGTGCTGTGGCAGGTGCAGACAAGCTATACCCATCAAAAACAGTATAAGTGAAACTATCATAAAGCTGACTTCCTCCATTAAAGAGGTAGGTAAATGAGCCATCGAGATTTAGCTGTACATTTCCGTGTGCTGGCGGATCAAGCACCAGGGCTTGCATAAAATATCCATCCAGATCAAAATCATTGGCCAGCACGCCGCTATCAGCATCCACCCAAACAGGTTCCCCATCCAGGTATAGCAAAAAGGAATCACATACTGCAATGGCCCTGTTGTTGAACTCATGCAGCCGGTCTTTCATTACCCAGTAGCTGCCTTTAATGTATTCTTCGGCTTCAAGGGCATGATTCCAGTTTTCCCACAAGAACCTGCCTGTCGGAGTAAATTCTTCATCCTGGTAAAAAACCGAGAGGGTAATACCATCGGATATGGTATCCTGCCATCCGGGGACATCTTGATAATTGTGAAAAACCACATACTCACTGGGATCAACAAAATGCAACAATGACCATGGGATGCGGATGTGGATTTTATCCGTAAAAATGGTTACGGCATCTTTGGAGTTTTCCGGTAAAAAACCAAAGTTTACCTGCAGGTTGCCAATGTATTGGATATCCTGATCAAACTCATTGATTTTCCACCTTACCAGTCGCCACGGAGCACCATCGGTGGGGATGGAGTGGTATAGCTGCTCCGGGGCAGAAACTCCGTGAAAAATCCCATAAAGGTCGTAGGCCTCCGTAACATACAATTTTGCCGAATGATTGGTAATATGAAGAGCAAACTCAGCTCTGTTTTCAACCACATGCCCCGAGGGAAGGATAGATTCTCCCAGTGTTGCATCGTATGTATCAAGCGATATCCATAACTCCTCAAGAGGGCCCAGCATTTCTTTCATATGCAGGTGTATATGGAAAAAGTCAAAATCTGCCGCAGCTTCTATCCTTTCTATAAAGCAATCATCACAAAACTCTTCCAGCAGGTTGAGAGCTAATGGCCGCTGGAAACCAATGAGTCCATAGTTTTGTTCTGCTGCGGTAACATTATGCCACAGCACCCTCCTGTCCATAAGATAATCAATATGATCCGTCACCCATGTACGTTTGAACCATTCATCCATCCAGGCAAACTGCATTCCACCGCCACACAGGGCCGATTCTATGGATTTCAGCATTCTGATGTTGGCTTCACCCTGCCCGTAATGGTCAAAACCTCCATGATGCATTCCACTGGTAGCGTAATGCGCTTTCCCCCAGCTTGATGGCACACCATACTCAGCAATTATCAAGGGAAATTGATTGTAGTGTTCTTTCAGAAAAGTAAGATACCCCAGATAGCTGTTGGGCCCATAATCGTCTGAAAATCCTATGTAATTCGGGTCATAACTGATATAGTCAGGATAATAGGGATATGCATGATAGCTGGCAAAGTATCCTGCCGGAGCATCATGTATCTGCAGCTTGCTAAGGTCAATAGAGATGGTGTCTTCCCATGGATTCCATTCTCCGGGGTGATCGAGGGGGTCAAGGGTAGGCCAGCTGCTGAAGCTAATGGGTCGTTGTGTGGAGTAACTGGAAAACTCATAGCTCACCAGATGGTCGAGTTTGGAAACGACCCAGCTTTCAGTGGGGGAAGCATCCTCAATGGCAAAGTGCTGTCCTGAAAAAGCATTGTCGCCGGCATGAAGATAATTGGTGTAAAGTACTTCCCCGGGATGTACTTCCCGGCCAATAATATAGCCCATATTCCAACGGGAAACATCGGTAGTATAATTACCCCATGCCTTGCCCGGGCGTTGTGCGATGGTACGGTTGCCATGAACACAGTCCACGTTTTCTTCGATCTCCTGCAAAAAAGATTCGGTAAGAAAATACAGATCCTCTTCATAGCCTTCCAGTTCTTCCTCCAGCCATACTCCCTGGAAAAAGAATAACGGATTATGCTTGTTGGCCAGATTGAACGAATCCAGCACCTCATAAAAATCAGGATAATGCAATGTATAAAGTCTCACATTATTAAAACCGGCATCGTTAATCATCTGTAACCACCTCCCATATTGCTCACGGCTTACTTCAAGCTCACCGGGAAATTTCCCTGGCAATGAAACTCCAAGATTCATCCCTTTTAAAAATATGGGCTCATAATCCTGTCCGTTCCAGATAGTAAGATGGGTTTCGTTGGTACTGAAAGGAATGGGATTGTCAGGACCACAACCGGCATAGATTTGTGTGTTGCTCAAAATAATAACAATAAGGATCAATATCCGGGAAATCGCAGTAGAAATTTGCATTTTTATAGGCTTTATTAATACTCAGCTTGAGAAAAAAAACAGTTACTTTATTCATAACATATAAAGATAATTGAAAGAAACCTAAAGAATAAAACAAATCCATAAATTGCCTGATTATTTTCACATTCCGGGAGTACACATACAATAGTATCATTGATAAACCCTTGCTGGAACAAGCCAGTTGCTTTGTCTTAGTGGTATTTAGTGTGATTTTGCAAAAGAATTAACAAAAAAAACAAAAAACCTGTCTGTTCTATTCAAAAAAACCATTAATATTGCAGGTTAAGGGGGTAAAATTTGAGTACAGAGCAATAAATAGGATCGCAAACCAATATTTTTTCCAAACCAAAGCCACCAAAATGCCATGCAGGATTCATTCAGTATGACGAAAACCAAGCAGGAGATTATTGATTCGTATCATACTTTTATTGAATATTACACGCAAAAACGGGATATTGCTTCAGTCGTGCAGTTATTCTCTCCCAACATTACCACTATTGGCTCCGGTGAAGATGAATTAACCCTTGATTACAATTCGGTGGTTGATATTTTTAAAAGGGAAATGGAGCAATGCCCTTATCCGCTTTCGTATACTGAGAAACAGCTGAAAGTAACGGTAATGACTCCCAATCATGGTATTCTTATTTCAAACTTTGATACAAGCACCATCATCAGCAATATACCCCATGAGATAAAGGGTTACAGGTTCTCGATGTTTTGGGAAAAAACAGCAAAGGGATGGTTAATATCTCACATACACCTTTCCAGGGGAGGAGTCTCGTTAAAAACAGGTGAATCGTATCCCCATTCTGAAATCAAAGAAAAAGAAGCTACCCTGGAAAAACTTGTCAATAAAAGAACCCGGGAATTATGCCAGCTAAATATTGAACTTTCTGAAGCCAACAAAGAGATAAGTGAAATAAAACAACGTTTTGAAACCATATTTGAGAAAGCCAGCGACGGAATCATTGTTGCCGACTGGGAAAAACAAGAATTCTTCATGATCAACCAGCGAATGTGTCATATCCTTGGCTATTCCAAAGAAGAAATGGAGCAACTCTGGATTACCCGTTTGTTGCCGTCTGAAGACCAGGAAGCTTCCATGCAACGAATTACAGAAGAAGCCGATGGTGCAAGAACCATTGCCGATGACATCCCATTGATTTGTAAAAACAAAGAATTAAAATATTTCGATATCACCTCCCAAACCATTAAAATCAGGCAAAAAATATATCGTGTAAGCCTTTATAGAGATATCACCGAACACAAAAAAACAGTATTGCTCAAACAACAGGCTGAGGTTGCCCGTAAAGCATCAGAATCCAAAAACCTCTTCCTGGCCAACATGAGCCACGAAATCAGAACTCCTGTTACAGGTATAATGGGAATGAGCGAAATACTCTCAAAAACAGAGCTTAACAAGCAACAGTTCGAGTACCTTCGCATCATCAGAGACTCATCAAAAATACTTCTTACATTAATTAATGACATCCTGGATATTTCCAAAATTGAGGCAGGGAAACTTCTGCTGAAAAACGAAAGTTTCAGGATTGACGAACTCATTGACAAAATCAAAACGCTGGCTCACCCGGGACTACTCAATAATAACAATAAAATTCAAATATATGTAGACCCGGAGTTGCCAAAATACATCATTGCAGATAAAGTCAGGCTGGAACAAATACTGATGAATCTTCTCAACAATGCTATCAAATTTACCAGGAATGGTTCCATTTCTATCAATGCAGAAAAGGTTCATGGCCACAGTTACGACAACCAACTCAAGATAACAGTTTCTGATACCGGAACAGGGATATCCGAATCAGACCAGCAAAGGCTGTTTCAGAAATACCAGCAGATAGACTCATCACTTTCCCGACCTGCCGATGGTTCAGGGCTGGGATTATTCATCTGCAAGCAGCTTATCTCTCTCATGGGAGGAACCATCGGAGTGCAAAGCACCGCGGGCCAGGGAAGCCATTTCTGGTTCCATATCCCCTGCAAAGAATCAAATGCTGAATCAGAAATAGTAACAGAATTCAATGGCAGCAATGATGTGCAGCTGGGCTTAAATGTTTTACTGGTAGATGACAAAAAGGTAAACCTGCAGGTGATTTCTTTAATGCTTCAAACAGCCAATTGCAAAATTGACACTGCTTCAAACGGCATTGATGCATTGGAAAAATTTAATCCTCAAAAACATGAAGTTGTTTTAATGGACATTATGATGCCTTTGATGGATGGCATAACCGCCATGAAAGAGCTGAGAAAAAAACACAACGATTTACCACCTATAATCGCTATAACTGCCAATGCCATGGTCGGGGATAAGGGGAAATATCTTGACGAAGGATTTGACGCCTACATCACAAAGCCCCTTACCCTTAACAAGCTTACTTCTGAGCTACTTGACCTGGGTATACTGGAAAGAAGAAACAATGGGCATTAAACTGTTTTTTAACTATTCCGTTTGAGCACTTCTTTAACCAGGTGC
>SLPR01000273.1 GCA_007131895.1 Bacteroidales bacterium
ATTAAATGTTATCTCTAATCCTTCCTGCGCCGATAGAACTTCTGCATCAACACCGCTTAAACTCATACTGCTCAGGTTCTCAATCGTAAGACTTCCGGTATGGGGCTCATTTACGACCAGTTCCCATGTTTCAGGGTCGCCCAGGTAGCGCAAACCGGGAATGATGAATTCGTCCTGGGCTTCATCCAGGTTTGCACCCGGATAACCTGCTCCCACGTAGTAATCGCCACCTTCGCCGCTTACCGGCTTAAAATGAACACTGAAATCACCATTCTCATCACTGGTGGTGCGCATCATCCTGCGTGTGCCTTTTACAACCACATAAACATCAACTTCTGCAGAGGGCAGGGGCTGTTCATCCAGGTCTCGCACATAACCATGAATTTCGATGGAATCACTCACGCTGTAAACCGATTCATCTACCATAGCCTGAGCATAATAACCGGGCTGAATGGTAAGGGCTTTTGCTTCCGAAAAGTTGTTGGCATACAGCAATTCATGGATGTATCTTTGCTTGTTCAGCTCAACAATAACATAGTAATCTCCAATGTAACCCGAAAGATTCAAAGTACCTGTCATGGTCAGGGAAGTTCCCGGTTCAATGGGTTCAGGAGTAAGAAGGATAGATTGCAGCATAGCATGACTGCCTGCCGACGGGGTTTCTGACAAATAAACCATTACATCTGTCCCGTTGGCTGCAGTGCTGAGGCCCTGGTTAAAAATATCTATCTCTATCTCAATTTCATCTCCAATGGCCACTTCATTTTCAGAAAGAACCAGTGAGTTTACCAGCAAATCAGGCATGCTTGCGTTGCTTACCAGTATCCATTGGCTTCCGGTATTGAAATCTTCAGCTTCGGCCAGCACACTTACCGTCTGGGTTTCCCCTTCAGGAACAGCTTCTGCAATGCTGCTGAAAGTGGTTTCTGCCATGGTTGCACCCTGGGCAATGGTGATGGTTTCCTGCATGTTAATGATGCCTTCCGGCACCAGGCTTATGCTCACCTGAATATCTGCTTCGGCAGGTTCCTGAATGCTTATCTGCAAAGTTCCGGCATCTTCGGTTCCATCGGCCACCAGCTGCGGACTTGCAGTTATGGTAAGCATGGACCCCACATCGGAAGTGATCGTCAGGTTTTTACTGGATGTTCCACCTGCCGATTCCGGCATGAAACAATTGCAACTTTCAAGGAACAGGGCAGCCGTAACTTCTATCTCCTCACTTCCTTCTTTGATTGCATTATCGGGAACTCCAATACTGAATCCCGCCTCTGTTTCTCCCGGAGGGATTACTACTTCAACCGGGAGAATCAATTTGCCGGGTGTTTCTGTAAGAATTTTGAACGTGAGAGGAACAATGTTTGCCTCCGTTAAGGTTATGGTTCCCCATGCTGCATAGTCGTTGGGCAGGGGAGAGATGGTTTCGGGTAATATTTCAAGTTCAAACTGCGGGGTTAGGTTATCCAGCAGGGTGAATGAATACATCCCTGCAGTATATTCATCTGCGGAAGCCGTAATTTTAACCGTTTGGGGGAGCTTGAGGAACTCGTCCTGATTGAGGGTTACTTCAACGGTTTTGGTCGTCTGGCCAACGGCAAGGGTCAGGTAATAAGGATAAAAGGTTCGTTCAGGAGCGTTGGAAACCAGTGTAACAAGCACCTCTTCTTCACTTGCCATGTTTCTCTCAACGGTTATTTCCAGAGTTTCTCCTTCCTGGTAGGTTGAGCCATCCAGATGAACAGACAAAGCGGGAACATCATCGGGAGAAACCACCAGTTCTGCTTCGCCACTGCCATAATCATCAGCCAAAGCTGAAACAATCAGGGTTGTTGTCCCGGTGAAAGCATGTTCGTCATTCACCTGTATTTCAAAGGTTACTCCCCCTTGTTGAGCTGGTATGGTAAGGTTTTCCGGAAGAATCAATGCATTTTCATCCGATACTTCAAAACTGATTGCCAGATCTTCAGCAGTATTTCCGCTTCTGAGAAGGGTTGCTGAGAGTGTAGCAGGCGTGCCGGAAATGATCTCTCCCGGAGAGAGGGAGAGGAACAACTGCCTTTCGAGGGTTATACTTTCATCAGAGGTGGAAGTATTATTGGCTTCACCGTTAGGTACTTCAACAAGTTCCGGGTTGGGAATCAGTTTCACCTGCAGATAAACATCACCCTCCATAGCCGGTGATTTCGGGATCCTGAAAGTTGCACTTTCAGAGATAACTCCCGATGGTGGCAAGGTGGCTCCATACTGCGCAAAGCCGAGTATGAAGATTTGTTCACCCGATATCAGCGCCACACGTTGACTCCATCCTCCAACAGCATCGGCATCTCCAATGTTTTCAATATTCCAGCCTACTGTCAGGTTTTCTCCTGGCAAAACACTTGCTCCGCTAAGAGAGCTGACATTGCTTACAGCCAGATCCGGATAAGGAGGGAAGGAAATGCTGATGGGTGCTTCAGACCGTAAAATATTATTGCTGTCGTCCGTTTCTGATACCACATTGTTTGCATCTGTAAATACATAAACATAGAATTGCCCTTGCAAGGTATCCGGAAGCGTAATGTTTCCATCCATTATGTAATTCTCACCTTCGGCGGGATGGCCGGCGTTTTCAAAAGAACCTGTAAGTATGACATTCTCAGGATTCCACTGGTCTTCTTCAGAGAGATACACCTTGTCTGTCCATGGCATCCAACCCGGCTCACCCTCTCCGCTGTTTTCTACCGTAAAGGAGATTTCTGCCTCTGCTCCGGCAACCCCTGTTGCGGGAACAGCAACCTGTGTTACCACCAAATCCGGCAGGGGATTGAAAGAGAAAGAGTGAATCTCTCCGGGTATCTCATAACAATTATTCACCGCAACTACCTGCCATTTGTACAAATAGGTGGTGTTGAGATACTGGTCGTAAGTATGTTCTGTTTCCGTAAGCCCTGCAACAGTTGGGTGCTGAGGCTTCTCACTTGTAGACCGCCAGATGTAAAGGGTATAGGAAGAGGCATGTGTAGTTTCTTCCCACGAGAAAGTTATCGGTGCAGTTACCGAAGAACCATCTTCAGGTGCAAGCGCTACAGGTGCTTCCGGTTCATGAAAATCCAGAACAGAAATGGTAAATTCACAGCTGCTCTCTTCAAACCCACCGAACATGTAAGTAATAGTAATGTCCTGGCCTTCCAGTCCTGTTGGATCAAAAACATAAAGATTTTCATTTTCATCAAAAGATACCCCTTCGCCGCTATACTCACCTCCCTGGGGGGTAACCATGTTAAGCACAACAGGCTCGTTGCTGCATACAGTCATGTCGTCGGGGCAGTTAATTACCGGATACAAATCGATAACCAGGTCGAAATCAAAGCATTCCGCTGATGAAGAACCGATAACCAGGTAATAGATTTGTCCTTCCTGCAGATCAGCTTCCAGCAGCTTTCCTGCTTCAAGGCCGGAGGCGCTTGCAACACATTGTGTTTCATGTCCCAACAGCGGACATCCGTCATAAAGCTTTAAGCCAGTGAAGTTGGTCGTGGTATTGGCTAAGGTAAAGTACCAGGTGTCTGATGCCGGGGCTTCAAAAATGTAAACCATTTCTTCCCCGTTGAAATAACTGTTACTGCCACAATTTACGGTATTGAATGACTGCAGATCATCACCCATACCGCAGGTAGTCTGGTTCTGACCGGCAAATGGCAGCGAGATTGTCTCCCAACCCGGTTCTCCCGGCTCATGGCATTCCTGGGGTGCAAGAATAGAAAGATCGAACTCAAAACAGTCGTTGCTGCTGTTGCTTACCATCAGATAGTAAGTTTGCCCTTCTATCAGGTCTGTTTCCAGGATGTGATTGCCGGATGAACTTATCGAAGAACCTATACATGTGGTTTCGTGAGCAAGCAAAGGACAGCCATCATGCAGTTTCATTGATGTCCAGCTGGATGTTGCATTGGTAAGGCTGAGATGGTAAAAATCTGTGGTTGGAGCTTCAAAAATGAAAACAATTTCTTCTCCGTTGTAATAGGAATTACTGCCACAATTGATGGTAGTGAATGACTGCAAGTCATCGCCCATGCCACAGGTTGTCAGGTTTGTCTCTGCGAAAGGAAGTGTAATCTCCGGCCATCCTGTGCTGCCGGGTTCGGGGCATGTTTCCGGAATATCAATAGTAAGATCAAAATCAAAACAATCATCGCTGCTGTTGCTTACCATCAGATAGTAGGTTTGCCCTTCTACCAGATCTGTTTCCAGAATATGATTGCCGGATGAACTTATGGAAGACCCTATACATGAAGTTTCGTGATCGAGCAGAGGGCATCCATCGTGCAATTTCATTGAAGTCCAGCTGGATGTTGCATTGGTAAGGCTGAAATGGTAAAAATCGGTGGCGGGAGCCTGGAAAATAAAAACAACTTCTTCTCCGTTGTAATAGGAATTACCACCACAGCTGATGGTGGTGAATGATTGTAAGTCATCGCCCATACCACAGGTTGTCAGGTTTGTGTCTGCGAAAGGAAGCGTAATCTCCGGCCATCCGGTGCTACCGGGTTCGGGGCACGTTTCCGGAATATCAATAGTAAGATCAAAATCAAAACAATCATCGCTGCTGTTGCTCACCATCAGATAGTAGGTTTGCCCTTCTACCAGGTCTGTTTCCAGGACATGATTGCCGGATGAACTTATGGAAGACCCTATACATGAAGTTTCGTGATCAAGCAAAGGGCATCCATCGTGCAATTTCATTGAAGTCCAGCCGGAAGTTGCATTGGTAAGGCTGAAATGGTAAAAATCGGAAGAGGGAGCCTGGAAAATGAAAACAACTTCTTCTCCGTTGTAATAGGAATTAGCGCCACAGCTGATGGTGGTGAATGATTGCAAGTCATCGCCCATGCCACAGGTTGTCAGGTTTGTATCTGCGAAAGGAAGTGTAATCTCTGGCCATCCAATGCTACCGGGTTCAGGGCATGTTTCAGGCACATCAATGGTAAGGTCAAAATCAAAACAATCCTCATACCAGCGGCTGATGACCAGGTAGTAGGTTTGTCCTTCTGCCAGATCTACCCCCATTAATTTGTTCGAAGCGCTGTTACCCGAATTGCTGACACATTCTCCTCCCTGATCCATATAGGGACAACCATTGTAAAGCTTCATCGACGTCCAGTTTTCGGTGGCATTGGTTAATGAAAAATGATAATAGTCTGTTGTGGGAGCTTCAAAAATATATACCATTTCATCGCTGTTCAGATAGCTGCTGCTGCCACAGCTAATGGTGTTGAAAGGAAGAAAATCATTCCCCATATTGCAGGTGGTAAGTCCTGTCTGGGCAAAAGGTAAGGTTATGGTTTCCCACCCCGGAGTGCCGGGTTCAGGGCAGCTTAAAGGGAGATCGATGGAAAGGTCAAAGTCAAAACAATCCTCATACCATCTGCTTATAACCATATAATAAGTGTTTCCTGCTTCAAGATCTAAGGCAAGTAAACGATCCGAACTGCTCCCGGCTGAATTGGCCACGCAAGCACCATCCTCTCCGGCAAGTGGACAACCATTATAAACTTTTATGGATGTCCAGTTTTGGGTTGCATTGGTCATCGTGATATGATACAGAGAATCATAAGGTACAGTGAAAGTAAGTACCAGTTCGTCGCTGTTGAAGTAGTTGCTGTTACCGCAGGAAATGGTATTCTCTTCGTTGAGATTGTTGCCCGCACCACAAGTGCTTAAGGCAGTCTGATAATAGGGGAAATCTGTTATTTCTGTAACAGTTCCCCCAATGTCGCATTGAGCCTTCACCACAGAAGGAGAGGAAAATGAAATTACAATCCACAAAAAAAATGCTGTAACAGGAATCCCGGATGTTGATAGAAGGTAAGATTGGTGCATGGGTTGTAGTTTTGTTTTTATAATGGGTTTATGAGTATTTTGCCTTGCTGGTATTTGTTAATGGCTTGCTTTACTTGCTTAATTAAAGAAACCGTTATTTTTAATAATTAACCGAATTCTGCTTTTACAGCTTCCCCTTATTTTAATACATTAAGCAGAAAAGATTCGGCTCACTTCCTGAAAATAAAAATTACTGATTAAGGGACAGTGAGCAGACTAAAGTGAACAAAAATGAGAAAAAGGCCGACGGTTAATCGTTAATTTAAAACAAAAGTATAGGATTTAGAGGATTTTCAAAATTTTTTGCGCTGAGAAAAGTGCAATAAAATCCTAATAAAAGAAAAGAATTGTTAAAAGGGGGGGTAAAGAAAAGGTAAATTATTGGTGTCCGGAAAAACTTACGAGATTTAGCTTTGCTGCTACTTCGTGGTCTCTCTTCCACTAACCTAAGTGACTGTCATCCAGAACGTAACAAAGTGGAGTGAGGGAACTCATGTTACAACTGGTTCGTTATTTTTAATTTACCGGACAACAATGATCAAAAACAATTATTTCTTCCTTTTCTTCTTCACTTTTCCTTTAGTGGATTTTCTCACCTGTTGCTCTTTTATAAGGGATTTCCAATCATGATCACTGCCTTTTGAAAAATCAATGGTTGCCTCATATTCTGCTTTATTAATTTCCATTACGGTGATGGGCTTATCCAGGAAACTTTCGATGATATCCAGGGTTTCTTTTTCTTCTGAGCTGCAAAAAGAAATGGCAATTCCTTTTTGCGTGCCACGCCCGGTTCGTCCAACGCGGTGAACGTAATTTTCCGGCTCTTCGGGCATATCGTAATTGATAACAAAATCCACATTGGGAATATCAATACCCCGTGCGCTTACATCAGTGGCAATTAAAACTTTGTTGCTTCCATCCTTGAAATTC
>SLPR01000550.1 GCA_007131895.1 Bacteroidales bacterium
ACTTTCATCTTGCTTTACATAACTCCGCCTGGCCTTTTCCTGTGCGCAGACCTCAGATATTCCAAAAAACAGGAGGATAGAAAATATTAAAAGCTTCATAGGTTTAAATGTTCAGCGTGGATTGTCATATTAAAGTGACAGGAATTTTACAACTTCAAAGATAACGAACTTTTTGCAAAAATATTTTTTTCATACAATTGCGTGCGGCCTGAAAAGTCTTCTCACTTTGCATCAATAGATTTTGAAAAACAAAAACCTGCAATTCAACAATCATCAGGACCGCATCCACTGAATTGAATGCTTTCTAATAGGCTCTGGCAAATACTACACGTTGTATGGAAGGGTTGCCAGAATAGATACATTTTCCTTCTTCCTGCTTATTATCAAGAGGAATACAACGAATGGTTGCTTTGGTTTCCTCCTTGATTTTCTGTTCGGATTCGGCAGTGCCATCCCAGTGAGCATAAATAAATCCACCTTTTTCATCCAGGATAGTGTTGAATTCTTCCCAGGAGTCAGCATAGAAAGTTTTTGAGTCTCTGAATGACAAAGCTTTCTGGTAAAGGTTGTCCTGGATATTGTCCAGCAGGTGTTCGATTTTATTCACCAGGTCTGCCTGCTGATAGAAACCTTTTTCCAGGGTATCCCTGCGAGCCATTTCAACGGTATTATTCTCAACATCTCTTGGTCCGATGGCAATGCGCAGCGGAACCCCTTTAAATTCATATTCATTGAATTTCCATCCGGGTTTATATGTATCCCTGTCGTCGAGTTTAACCCTGATTCCCCTTTCCTGAATCTGATCCCTTATTTCCTTTGCCTTGGCGCAAACCAGATCATACTGTTCCTGGTTTTTATAAATGGGGATTATTACAACCTGTGTAGGGGCAAGTTTGGGAGGAAGCACCAGTCCATTGTCATCGGAGTGAGCCATAATAAGAGCGCCCACCAGCCGGGTAGAAACGCCCCATGATGTAGCCCATACATACTCCTGCTTACCTTCTTTATTGGTAAACTTCACCTCAAATGCTTTGGCAAAATTCTGACCCAGAAAGTGTGAAGTGCCTGCCTGAAGTGCTTTGCCATCTTGCATCAATGCTTCGATACAAAAAGTTTCCAATGCCCCGGCAAATCTTTCATTTTCAGATTTCACCCCTTTCAAAACCGGAACAGCCATAAAGTTTTCCGCGAAATCAGCATACACATCGAGCATTTGCCTTGTTTCAAACAAAGCTTCATCTTTGGTTGCATGAGCAGTATGACCTTCCTGCCACAGAAATTCGGCTGTACGTAAAAACATTCTTGTGCGCATTTCCCATCTTACCACATTGGCCCACTGATTGACAAGAATAGGCAGATCACGGTAAGATTGCACCCAGTTGCGGTAAGTATCCCAGATTATGGTTTCTGAAGTGGGACGAATAATCAGCTCCTCCTCCAGTTTGGCATCCTCATCAACCACCACCCCTTTTCCGTCTGGCGAATTTTTCAACCTGTAGTGCGTTACCACTGCACATTCCTTGGCAAAACCCTCCACATGAGCAGCTTCTTTGCTAAAAAATGACTTTGGTATGAAAATTGGAAAGTATGCGTTGGAATGCCCGGTATCTTTAAACATTTTGTCCAGAGCACCCTGCATGCGCTCCCAGATTGCGTAACCGTAGGGCTTAATTACCATACAGCCCCGAACTGCTGAACTCTCCGCCAAGTCAGCTCTCTGGACAATATCGTTGTACCATTTGGAATAATTCTCTTCGCGGGTTGAAAAATCTTTTGCCATAACAATGTAGTTGGTATAAAATTTGATGTTTTATTAATACAGAAAGATGGGCAAATTTAAGAAATAATTACCAACAAATCTCTTTCTGTTTATTGCAAAGTACATTACAATTTTATACATAAAATCACAAGGAGGAGTATCATTATGAAAACCTATCTCAAATTAAGCGTCCTGATGGCTTTATTCCTGGCAGGTTGTTCTTCAACCTACCAGACTGCCAATGTGTACGACGACATTTACTACAGCCGCACCAATGCTGAAATGGCCGCTGAAGATGCGCACCAGGCCAGCGCTGCTGTTGTGCAGGTAAATGCCGCAAGCGAAAGCAAACCTGCAGGAAACTACAACCAGCAGTACGAACAGGAATACCAGCAGGAAAATTACGCATATGCTGATGAGCCTGTTGAAACAGAAACTTATTACGATGAGGAAGGAAACGTCTATGTAACCCAGAATTTTTATATGGACAACTATTACGACTATTCCTACAGCTCACGTATCAGAAGATTCCACCGCGACTGGGCACATTTTGGTTATTACGACCCCTATTTTACCAATATGTATTGGTACAATTACAACCCACATTTTTATGGAACATCCATTTACATGGGGTATAATTCACTGTTTTTCCCTTCCTTCTACTACAGTTGGGGATATCGTCCATGGGGCTGGTCTCATTACGGATACGGATGGGGGTATGGCCGTCCATGGGGAAGCTACTGGGCCGGACACCATCATGGGTACTGGGCCGGATATCACCATGGGTTCTGGAGTGGCTACCATTGGGGTGGCTACGGATATCCATACGGAAGCTACTATTATGGGAATGTTGATCCGGTAGGCATCAGTTATGGCGCCAGAAGACCTTCAGGAAGCAGCTCAGGTGTTGTTGACAGGGCAGACGGAAGATATGGCTCTGCCGGCACGAAACAATCCGCTTCTGAAACAGGCAGAATACAAGGCAGAGAACAAGCTGGTATCGAATCCTCCCGCGATCAGGATACCAAAACGGCTCCTGCAGAGGTGCGCGAATCATCAAGACCCCAAAGCGTTGAAGCCGAAAGGCCCGGTCAGATTGCACAAAGACCTGCTGTTGAGAGCAGAGAGCAATCAGCAGAGCAAAGAAGACCTGCACAATATGAGCCCCAGCGCAGACCTCAGGATTATACAGCACCGGCAACTTCCCAGCAAAGAGAAGCACAGGTACCCAGGTATACAAGACCTGAAGCACCGCAGGAAAGAGGCGGTCAGACAGTGCAGCCAGGACAACGTCCAAGAACCTATACCAGTCCGAGTCAGCAACAGCCTCGCTCTAACCAGGAGTACAGAAGACCTGCAAGCGAACAAAGACCTGCTGCTACCGGAAGGGATGTGCAAGCCACTCCCCAGGTAAGGCCACAAGGGAATCAACCTGCCCGTCCGCAGGCAACTCCCCAGCAGAGACCTGTACAAACACGACCACAGGCGGCTCCTCAGAGGACTCCTTCACAAACCCGACCACAGGCAACTCCTCAAAGAACGCCTTCACAAACCCGACCACAGGCTGCCCCACAGCAGAGACCTTCCAATAACCAGAGGCCTCAGGCAGCACCTTCACGGAGTCCGCAAAGAAGCACTCCTTCCAATGTAGGTTCCTCGCCTTCGAGAGGATCTTCTGGTAGTTCAGGAGTAAGAAGTTCTTCTCCGTCACGCTCCAGTGGTTCAAGTTCTGGCAGCTCTTCAAGAAGTTCTTCATCAAGCAACAGAAGACGATAACCCATTCATATGTAAAGCCCCCGCAAATTCCCATTTCGGGGGCTTTACAATATACATCTCCCTTAACCAACAAAATCAATGAATGCACTACCTGTGTATAGGAATAGATTTATGTGCTATTTTCATAAACAACCAGACAAAACAAATCTCAAACATCCCAAACCATAAAAATCAACGATATGAAACGGATAAAAATTTTTATACTCCTTCTTGCTGCGACCCTGCTGCAGGTACAAGCCCAAAATGAAATCGACGCGCTCAGGTTTTCAATGGTCAACCCTGGTGGGACAGCAAGATTTGTCAGTACTGGCGGTGCCTTTGGAGCATTGGGAGGTGACTTTTCAACCCTAAGCACCAACCCTGCCGGAATCGCCGTATACAGAAGCAGTGAATTCACCATTACACCAAGCTTCAACTTTACACGGGTAGGCTCCCAATTCATGGGAACTTCCGAAGAAGATATCAACTATGATTTCTCTCTCGGTAATATTGGCCTTGTCTTTGCCTTCAATGACCCCGACCAGTTGAAAGAGTCGGGATGGATGGGTTTCCAGTTTGGGTTTGGCCTCAACCAGCTGGCCAATTTCAACAACAGACGCATTTATGAAGGTTTTAATACCGAAAACTCACTTATGAGTGAATTTCTGTGGAAGGCCAACAGGGAAACCAACTGGGCAAGCTCACAACATCCCAAAACGTTTCTTGATGATTATACTACCGGGCTGGCATGGGACACCTGGCTGCTGGGACTGGACAGCATCAATGATACCTATTTCATTGACATGCCCAACAATGTATTGCAACGAAGAATTACCAACACCAGTGGTTCTATACGAGAACTTGCCTTTACCATGGGTGCCAATTACAGCAACCGGCTTTACCTGGGTGCAACGGTTGGATTGCCTTTTGTAAACTTCGAAGAAGACTATACCTTCACAGAAGAGGATGCAACAGGTATTGACAGTGAGTTTAATTCACTGGAGTTTGGTGAGAATCTGAAAACCACAGGAAGAGGCTTCAATTTTAAAATCGGGGCTATTTACCGGGCAACGGATATGATCAGGATAGGCGCAGCACTGCACACCCCTACCTTTTATACCCTGGAAGATGAATGGAGAACAAACATGAAGTCTGACCTGGTTAATTTCGGAAAACGTGAAAGCATTTCGCCCCGGTTGCTTTACGAATATGAACTGAATACACCCATGAAGCTGATTGGTAGCCTGGGGCTGGTATTTGGTACAGCAGGGTTGATTAGCTTTGACTACGAATACGCAGATTACACCCAAATGCGCCTGCGCAGCAAGAGAGACCTTTACTCGCAAGAAAACAGCAACATAAGAAACAACTTCCAGGCACAACACAACATCAGGGTTGGGGGCGAATACAGGCTTAATCCTATTATTCTGCGTGCCGGATATGCTTTGAATACCAATCCTTATGAGTCAGGAATCAACAACCTGGAAAAGACAACCATCAGTGCAGGTATTGGCATCAGGGAAAGCAGCTATTTTGTGGACTTTGGATATTTTATTACACAATACTCAGAAGATTTCTTCCAGTATTACAATTTTACAGGAAACAGGGCAGCACCTGTAAATTATGACTACACGCATCAGGGCTTTATGATGACAGTAGGATTCAGATTTTAACAGATACCCCCCAAAATAAAAACGGGCAGATTTTTGGAATCTGCCCGTTTTTTATTTTATCAAGGATGCGGGTTATATTGAAATCTCCTCTACAATGTCAGGATCAACAAGAACCCGTCCGCAGTATTCACAAACAATTATTTTTTTGTTCAGCCTGATGTCCAGTTGTCGCTGTGGGGGAATTTTGTTAAAGCAACCGCCGCAGGCATCCCTTTCAACCGGAACAACAGAAAGACCGTTTCGTGCATTTTCACGTATTCTTTTGTATGCAGTCAACAACCTTTCATCAATATTCTTTTTCTGCACTTCAGATTTTGCCTTTAACAGGTCTTCTTCTTTCTGGGTTTCTTCAATAATGTCCTTAAGCTCACTGTTCTTGATCTCAAGGTCATTTTTACGCTCGACCAATTCATTGGACGAAACCTCCAGGATTTCTTTCTTGCTTTGAATAGATGCTTCAAACTCACTGATTTTCTTTTCTGCAAGTTGAACCTCAAGTTTCTGGTATTCTATTTCCTTGCTCAAAGAGTCATATTCGCGGTTATTGCGCACATTCATCTGTTGGGCTTCATATTTTTTCACCAGTTCCTGACTTTCTTTGATGCTGTTTTGCTTGCGGGTAATCTCCATCTGCAAATCAGAGAGCTCCTGGTTGAATTTAGCGATACGGGTTTCAAGACCTTCTATTTCATCTTCCAGGTCCTGGACTTCGAGAGGAAGCTCACCCCTTATATTTCTGATTTTATCAACCTGTGCATCGATAAGCTGCAACGTGTACAGGCTTATCAGTTTTTTTCTTACCGCCGACTCAATACTGTCTTCCGCAGTTTGGTCCATTGCAGAGGTAGTCGTTACAATTTCAGGTTCATTGATGATGGGTTCTTCTTCTTGCTTTTTTGAAGATGCTTTTGCTTTAGCCATGCGCGAAATAGATTTTATGGGATCTCTAATTGAATCTCTATTTAAAATACCTGACCGGGTTTGAACTTTGGTCAGAAATAAGGAGTGCAAAGTTAGTAAATTTTTCAGTAACTATTTCATACAAAATTTCTTTGGTGAATTGTTCGCTTTCATAATGTCCTACATCGGCCAAAAGCATGACACCTTCCACGTCAAAAAAATCATGATACTTTACATCAGCCGTAACAAATGCATCAGCACCTGCAGCCATGGCTTTATCCCTTAAAAAACTTCCGCTTCCGCCACAAACAGCCACTTTACTGATGCTCTTTCCAACGAAAGGGCTGTGCCTGATGGCCGGACAGCCCAGTTCTTCACTGAGCATGGCAAGAAACGCAGCTTCCTCCATAGGCCGGGGCAACAGCCCTACCATACCCATCCCTGTCTTGTCAAAAGTATTGTCAAGGGGGTAAAGATCATACGCTACTTCTTCGTAAGGGTGCGCATCAATCATAGCTTTTATCACTTTTCCCTGAAGATATCCCGGGAGAATGGTTTCTACCCTGACCTCTTTTTCAAAATGGATCTCTCCCTTTGCACCAACAAATGGGTTGGTGTTGTCCCCCCCTTTGAAACTTCCTGTTCCTTCCAGATTAAAACTGCAACAGTCATAT
>SLPR01000168.1 GCA_007131895.1 Bacteroidales bacterium
CAGAAAAAGCTGGAACAGGAGCTGCATCAAGCCAAAAACTTTGCCGAAGCAGCCACACGGGCCAAAGAGCTGTTTTTGGCCAATATGAGCCACGAAATACGTACTCCCCTAAATGTGATCATCGGAATGATTCGACAACTTAAAAAAGAGAATCTAAGCGAGAAACATCAGTTTTATGTCAAAAATGCCAGCTCATCTGCCAACCATTTATTGTCAATACTCAACAACATCCTGGATATTGCCAAAATCGAATCGGGCGAACTGCAAATCATACTGCAAGACTTCAGTGTATCAGCCCTTGCTTATAATATTCACAGTATTTTGAATTCACAGGCCAAAGAGAAAAATGTCAATTTAAGACTCAATGTAGACCCCAAAATAAAAGCTGCCCTCTTGGGAGATGAACTCCGCCTGCGACAAATACTGATAAATTTATTGGGCAATGCCATTAAGTTTACCGAAAACGGACAAATTATGTTCTCTGTCCAGGTTTCAGAGGAAACCGACACCAGGCAAAGTCTTCTTTTCGAGGTGAGCGATACAGGTATTGGTATGAGTGAGGAGTATATTGAACGCATCTTCGATAAATTTTCGCAGGAGCAGGATACTTCCACCCGAAAGTATGAAGGCACCGGGTTGGGTATGACCATAGCCAAAGACCTGGTAGCGCTAATGGGTGGCCAGTTGAAAGTGGTAAGTAAAAAAGGAAGGGGCACATCAATCAGCTTTGCTGTTTCTTTCGAACAGGGAGACGCATCTAAATATCATCAACATGTAAAAACAATTGAAAAAGATGCCCTTGCCGGAAAGAAAGTATTGGTGGCAGAAGACAATGAAATGAACCGGCTCATTGTATTGCAAAGTCTGGAATACGTTGGCTGTGAGGTAAAAGAGGCGAAAAATGGAAAAGTTGCACTGGACATTTTGAAAAAAGAAACATTTGACCTTATTCTTATGGATATTCAAATGCCCGAGATGGATGGCATGGAAGCCACACAGCTCATACGAAACTCGCTAAAACTGAATACGCCTGTTATTGCCTTAACGGCCAATGCCTTTAAGCATGATATTGACCTGTACCTCTCTAAAGGGATGAATGATTTTATCATCAAACCCTACGATGAACAAGAATTTTACAGGAAAATAGAACACCATTTGCACAAAACAGCGCCAACAACGGATCATCAGCCATCTGGAAATTTACAAATGGAAGAAAAAACATCTGCCCCCTTATATGATTTAAGTTACCTGCGAGAAATGAGCAAAGGCAATGATGCTTTTGTGCAAAAAATGCTTGGGATTTTCTGTACACTTGCCCAGGAAAACGCAGAGATTCTGGAAAAAGCGCTCCTTAACTATCAACCTGATTTGCTGCGAAAAACGGCACATAAACTCAAACCCAGTATCGACCAGATGGGCATGAGTCTGCTTAAAGAAAAAATCAGAACCCTTGAAAAACACACTACCGGTAGCCAAACCAGGCAAGAGCTACACCAGCTTGTTGAATTCGTTGTTTTAACACTCCGAAAGGCTGCCGCACAAATTAAAAAAGAAGAAATAAGGTAGTTTGTATTTCTGGCATAGCATTTCAATACCGTAATGTTTTCGGAAAAAGTCCATATTTTGGAAAGACATGAGTTCGTAGTTGATTGTGTAAGAAGCAGTAAATAAGCACATTGCCTTCGGATTTCTGCTTTGGTATAATATTGGGTAACTTTTCAGAAATAAAAAATTATTTTATGAAAAGACTACTCAAAAGTGTATTGTTTTTAGTTTCTGCTGTTATGGTTTTTGCACAGGGTGAACCCTCGACGTATTTCAATGTCTATGTTCCGCCTAACAACGAACCGCTGCAAAGAAATGTGGCTTTCATCCTAACCGCCGTAAGCGACAGCACTTATTTTTCCATTATTGATGATGACATGGATGGAGATGATGATGACTCCGTAGAGGGGATGCTCATGGCCGGCCAATCATATATTTTGTATATGAAAGACAATGGCATCAACGATGATGCCTTGTATGCTTCCGGAGGCCAGCTTGCCCGAAATGGTGATTATTACATAGTGCATAGCAACAAACTCATTTATGCTTCTATGTCGACAGATAGCGACTGGCAGCATGACTTTGTGCCGGCCGTTAACAAAAAGTCTGTAGGCCAGAAGTTTATCGTTTATGCACCCAAGGTTAGCAGTTCTCGGCGCGATTTAAATGTATTTGCATATGAAGAAAACACCACGGTTTCCATTTATAAAATTTCTACTGCTCCTACCACCCAAACCGGTTATACCAATGTTGATATGGATAATAGGCAACTGGTGGTACAACGCACCCTTGACCCGGGACAGGATATTATTTATTATTTTACCGACGGTCGTGATGCAATGGAGGCCGGCAGTACATACCTTATTGAGAGCAATAAGGATGTAAGTGTGCAATATGGCGCGTTGTGGGGCAATGCCCGCGACGGGGGTGCTTATGTGCCCTCATCCAACGGCAGTGGATCGGGCGAGCTGTTTTATTTTGCCGTTCCCTATCAGTCAGCCGGGGAACAAGAAATCAGGGTCTTTTCATGGGACGATGATAATGAGGTGATTTTGGAAAGGTACGACAACGGACAATGGGTTGAAATGGAGTCATGGAACCTCGGCCGGCTCGACCCGGCTGATTGGGTTGGAAAACAGCATGGCAACGTCACTTATCCTACCGTATTCCGTGTCAGCTGTACACCCGGGAAACGTGTTTCAGTAATGGAAGCCAACTGGATGGAAACCGGCTCTACGAATACATCCGATATGGCAACGATGCTTTCCTCAGAAAATGGAACTTCATCCGGTAAAGAGTTCATAGCCTATATGCTGCCGCCAAGCCTTCAGAACAATGTGGTAAACCCTTTTACCGGTGAATTCTTTACCGGCAGTATTTCTCATTTTTATCTTTTTGCCGGCAATAACAATACCACCGTATCGGTAAAAGACGCACGCACTAACGGGTCGGTAATCAACAGAACCTATCATATTGAAGCAGGAAGGTATGCTGATGCCTATTTTACTATGGATGAGTGGAAAAGCATTTACAACGGAACCGGGACACCCTCCGGACCCGAAAGACCGTATGTGATTATTGAAGCTACTGAAAATATTGCTGTACTTTCTACTAACTTCAACGACAACTGGATGACCTATTTTGGTTCTTCATTGCCGCAGGACTTTACCCAAACCGGCAACACTTCTGCTGCAGAAGCTGACCCGGGTGATGAGGTAATTTTCTCCTCCTCTATCAATCCCGGCACCGGCTCTGACATACAAAATGCGAATATTGAAGTGAAAATTGGTTCGGGACTTATACCCATTGAAAGCAAACTAAAAAACAATGGCACCGATGTGGAGATGGGAAACATTACCACCCAGAACAATGGGAGCACGGTGAGCTTTCAGCAACCTGATGTAATACTCACCACTGATAATTATGAAGTAGAAACCAAAGTTAAGGTAGCTGCCGTCTATAATGACGGAACTCCTATACCCAACGAGGCAGTCTTGAGCGTGGAAACCATTGTGTCAGGTGAGGTGGATGGCGAGTTCCAGCAATCCTACCTGTCGCAGGGGGTTCAGAACAATTCAGAAAACACCCACAACCTTATATTCTCGCCCTGCCAAACCGAAGCTGTCGCTTCCGAACCCAACGATAGCTGGAACGGCAGCTGGATAGATTACAACAATGACGGATGGGAAGACCTTTTTGTGACGACCAAAAACCCAAACTCTCCCAATGAAATGTACCGCAACAATGGCGATGGCACATTTACCAGAATATTTGACAATGCCATATCAAATGCCACAGGGAATACTACGGCTGCTGTTTGGGCTGACATCAACAACAATGGGCGTGCTGATGTGTTACTGGTGAATGCTACACAACAAAGAAGCGACATTTATATTAACAATGGCAACGGACAGTTCTCAAAGCTCAGCAATTCGGGTGTCGACATCCACCCTCAATATTTTCACGGGGCCGTTTTTGCCGATTTCGATAACGACGGTTATGTGGATCTCTTGATAACCAACTTTTTTGAAACACGTTTTCATCAATTATACCGAAACAATGGCGACAATACTTTTACGCTTGTTACCAATACTCCCCTGAGTTTGGAAAGCGAAAGAGCCATGGCACCCATCCTTGCCGATTATAACAACAATGGACTAATAGATGTTTTTATCCCCAATGGGCATGATAAGCCCAACTCGCTGTTTAAAAACATGGGGGGGTTCCAATTTGAAAAAATCACTCAAGGTGCTATCGTTGCCGATGCAAAAAACAGTGTCGGGGCAGCATGGGGTGACTATAACAACGACGGATTTATGGATTTGGTGGTTGTGAATGCCAGCGGACAAAACAACGACCTTTACCTGAACAATGGCGATGGTACCTTTACGCGCCAGGATCACATAGATATTTCCAATCAAAGCGGACACAGCCACAGTGCTACCTGGGTAGATGTGAACAACAATGGCTGGCTGGATTTATTTGTCACCAACGATAATGGTGCTGCTTTCTTTTACCTCAATGATGGTCAGGGGGGCTTCGAGCGGAAGCTTGATGAAATGATAGCCGGAAACCTTGGAAGGGCAGCCGGAGCGGCATGGTCCGATTTCAGCCGTAACGGATACATGGATGTGGCTGTTTTTACCCATACCGATGGAACCACCCGCTTTTTTTGTAATAACGGTAATGATAATCACTGGATAGGTTTTCGCTTGAGTGGCACACACAGCAATAAAATGGCCGTGGGTGCAAGGGTAGCCGTCAAAGCAAATGGTGTCTGGCAACAACGGCAACAGCTCCCGGTTTCCGGTTTTGGGAGCCAAAACAGCTCATGGATCCACTTCGGATTGGGAAACCAGTTGCAGATAGACTCCGTCATGATTTACTGGCCTTCAGGAATACAGCAAAGAGTGACCCAATTCAATACAAACGCTTATAATGTTGTTTTGGAAGAGGATGGTAAAATCATTACAGGTCTTGTCTTCCATGACGCCAACAACAATGGTGTCAGAGATGCCGGAGAGGCACTTATTCCCAACCTCGGATTGCGGCTTGTAAATTCGCAGTATCAATTCAAAACCGATACCCTGGGAGCGTTTACTGTCAGAACAGCTGATGAGCTCATTGAACTCGAGACCACGCAATCCGCAACATGGGAAATCAAGCCCGGATTCGATGCGTACGCTTTTGAAAGTGGGTCTGACAGCATTTTTCTGGAATTGCCGGCGCTGGCCATTAGTCACGGTTACGATTTGGCAGTAAGTTTTGCTACCACAGCATGGCGAAGAGGTTTCACCAATGAAACCATGGTGCATGTAGTAAACAAAGGAAGTGTAAAGGCAAATGCTGCAGAACTTATCCTTACGTATCCCGAAGAAGTGTATCCGCTCAGCTCCGATAAAGACTTCTATGCCTCAGGACAAAAAACCTTCCATTGGTCATTGGGAGAGGTTCTGCCCGGACAGATTATCCCCATATCTGTAACTGACAGTGTAGGCCTTGAAGCTTTTACAGGCCAGATTGTGGAGTTTAGCGCTTCTGTATCCGCAGCAGGCACTGATCTTAATATGAGCAACAACACTTATTCAGAAGAAATTGAGATCGTGGGAGCCATTGACCCCAACGACATCCTGGTTTCACCCAAAGGCGAGGGTGACAAAGGCTATATTCATAAAAACCGGTGGTTAACCTATACCATTCGTTTTGAAAATATTGGAAGTTTTGCCGCCACCTATGTGTTTATTGACAATCAACTGCCAGGCGAGCTGGACTGGTCAAGTTTTGAGATGCTTTCAGCCAGTCATGAGGTACAATATGGTATCAACGAGAAAGGTCTGCTGGAAATCAGGTATATGCACATCAACCTGCCGACTCTGGAGCAGGATTCCATTGGTGCTCATGGGTATTTTAAATACCGCATGAAGCCACGGCAAAACCTTGCAGGTGGCTCGGAAATAAAAAACAATGCAAAGATTACCTTCGATTTTGAGGAGCCCATTCTTACCAATACGGTTCTTAATACCATAAAATGGGAAGGCCGCAACGAAGTTAAAAAGCTACACCTGTATCCCAATCCGGCCCAAAACTGGCTTACCCTTACTCCTGATGTTGATTATTTTATGGTGGAAACGCCGGTGGGCATAAACCATTGGAGCATCAGTGACTTTTCAGGGCGCGAAATAGTAAGTGCGCATGGTCAGAATACACCCTCGATAACCATCAATGTTTCGCATTTGAAACCCGGGTTCTATCTTGTTAAGGTTATTGATGATACTGGTCAAATATATGCAGCACGCCTAATAAAAAAATAACCCTCTTCTATACAAACCATGCCCCATTTTATACCTGTGAACTAAGCGGGTAAAATGGGGCTTTTTTTATGTGACTGCGTCATAACAATGGCAGAGGCAGCCCATCGAAACATTTGGAAATAATATTCCGAATTCCGGAATAATCCGGTTTGTGGAAAACTTAAGAGTCGGGAATGTTTCCTAAGGTGTTGATATTCTAATTACTAAAAAACCGGCATGGCATTAGCATAATCCAATACAGAAATCAAAATTAACATTGCTATGGAAAACACAAACTACAAAATTTTTCTGGTTGACGACGACATCTTTCATTTGAACATGACAGAGCAAATCCTAAGAGATTCCGGTCAAACAGATATCACCTTATTTGAAAATGGGGTTGATTGCCTGA
>SLPR01000469.1 GCA_007131895.1 Bacteroidales bacterium
AATATGCCCGAGAATAATTGGCATATACCCCTAAAAGTTGGTTTAGAAAAATTTGGCATCCTACACTTGTTTTTACTCCAAGAATATCAGATGATTCCGATCTTAAATAAACAGTCCCTCCTTGTGTTGGTATTGCTTGTACCATTGGATGACCGAAATCAATATTCATTGATCCACCACCGGCAGCTATTTCTGCATAAAATTGTAAACGATTCAGGATACCTTGTCTGTTTATTGGTGAATGCAAACGAACTACAGGCATTATAATTAGAGTGTTTGTTTTTGAATTTGCATAAAGTAAGGCATCTTCAAGCTCCCATATGGAAGCATTATGTGAACTGAGATTGATTCCAACAGATGACCAGGGTTTAACTTTATAAGTTGCAGTAATATTTTGAAAGTTGGATTGATTATAGTTGCCCAATAGTCCAGGGACAATTAATCCATTTTTATTTATCCATGACTCTCCATTGATGTCACCAATGCCATATCCAATAAACAAGTGAAGCTTTTTATCCAAAACTTGAGAATTTGCTGGGTTTATAGAAACTACAAAAACCCATAAGATAAAATAAAGACTTACTTTTCGGTTTATGGAAAATTTGTACATAGCTTGAATGTAAAAAGTTATTATTACTCCAAAGGAATATCATTATTGAAATTCCAGAAATTTATTTCATCATTATATTTAGTGATTCCGATATAACCGTTGTTGTCTTTGAAGAGTGTGAATCTAATATAGTAACTGCTTATGTTAACCTCTCCAATCGATTCAATGCTGTTTGACCCAGGTATGTATTCTATAATTTCTAAAGTAGTGTAATTTTTTCTAGTGATGAAAATTACACTCTCATTAAATGACATGATACTCATTCCGATATTCTGAACATAGGAAACATGAAAATCAGAAAAATCGACAGAAAATTCCCATGAATCTGTAGATGTATTGTATTTGGTTATTCCATGTTTGCCAAGTGTTCTAAGATAACCTGCAACATAACCATTATTTTTATGGTTGAAACCTCTTAAATTAGAAGTCTCCATAAAAGGAAAATCATTTAATCTGGTCCACGCATTCTCTTCATACTTATATATCCAGAATTGAGCCGGACCAGGAGCTGTGGAAGGTCTGTATCCCAACCCAAAATATAGATTATTATCTATTGTGAAACCATTCATTGATGATTTGCTTTGGCCGGGAAATGTTCCTAAGTTGGTCCAGCTATCATCTTCAGGTGAATAAATGTATAATCGATGGCTACTTTGTGCACGAATAACCAGATATCCTATATCATTTGCTGAGAAAGCCATCATATTATATTCAGTGGATATAGGGATATCTTTTCTTTTGGTCCATGCATCAGTATCAGGAAAATATTCATAAAACTCTCTGGTATCTCTATGCCCGGCAAATAATCTGTCTCCAATCATGAATCCAAATGTGTGAGAATAAGAAGGCGTTAATGGTGGAGTGTTAAGCCTTTTCCATGGCTCTATTTTCTCAAAATACTGCTGGGAGACGCTTTGCTGACCCAATGTCTCAACCTTCACCAAATGACTGCCATGGGGTACTTCCACTACTGGTTCAAACCTGATAAGTTGTTTGGAGCTATAAACAACTTTTAATTCAATGGTGTCAATAAAAACCTTATTGTATAACTCATTAACATGAAATCCTTCACCATGTATAGTTACAGTTGTATGATTCCACCCTTTTTTAGGTATTATGCTAACTATTCGAGGTGGTGAAAGTTTAAACGGTTCTTTAAAAGTCAGGGTTCGGTCAAAAATGGTTATCCTTATTTTTGACTCAATACTATCAAGTGATTCAGGGACAATAACCTTTATTTTTGTGTCTGAGGCATAAATTACCTTTGAATTGAATTGATTAAAAGTTGCAATTTTTAAATCACCAGGTTTTGCAGAAAGATGTTTACCTGAAATTGTTATTGTATCTCCAAAAAGAGCTTCCTTTGGTGCGAATTCTGTTAACTCAAAGGGTAAGCCACCTTTACTGATAAAAGTAACCTGCCTGCCATAAACTACCCCATTTGAATTTATTGCAAACGCACGCATATAGTAACGTTCATTTTCTTCAAAACCTGAATGAACTTTTGTATCAAAACTTCCACCATCTATAGGGCCCAGAGATACTTTATATGAATTCCCGATACCCGGGTTGGAATGAGTATCCCATACAAATCCATGGTCAATGATCTCCACATCATCTCCTGGAGTAACCTGACCATAAAATACTGCCCCTTCACTTGTTATCTCCCTCACCTCCCCCGTATGTACCACAGGGTGAGTGAACTTTTCTTCTCTTTCGCATGAGAAGAAAAAGACTATTGCCAGCAGAAGCAGGAGCTTTTTTGCAGTTGGCAGCAATGGTGGGTTGGATTTTTCTGATCTCAAAGTGCTCATATGGATTGGTTTTCGCCGGAATTAGGATTCACCCCGGCAATAAATAAAAGACAGCAAAAAAGTGACTGATACTCCCTCCCAGAACAAACATATGCCAAATCGCGTGGTTGTAAGGAAGATTTTTCCATGCATAAAAAATTGTGCCCAGGGTATAAAACAAACCCCCTGCAACCAAAAATATCAGGCTTGTGGTACCAACACTTTCTATCAGGGGCCTGATCGCAATTACAATAAGCCACCCCATGGCAATATATAGAATAAGGGAGAGGTATTTCAGCTTGTTCATGAAGAATATTTTCAGCAATATGCCCAGCAATGCAATGGCCCAGACAATTCCAAAAATGGTCCATCCCCAGGGACCTCGCATCGCTGTCAGCGTTACAGGGGTGTAGGTGCCGGCAATCAGCAAAAAGATAGATGCATGGTCAATAATTCTTAATGTTTTCTTCCATTTGCCATCAGGAAAACTATGGTAAATCGTAGAAGCAAGGTAGAGGGTGATAAGGGTAAGCCCAAAAACTGCAAAACCTGCCAGGTGCCATATGTCCCCACGCAGATTTGCATATACTACCAGAACTACCAGTGCCGCAATGGCAAGCCCAAGCCCAATCCCATGGGTAATAGCATTGGCGAATTCTTCCGATGGGGTTTGTTGTCTTTTTTTACGCATTCAGTTGTTGAATTGATTTCACAATTTTCAAAGTTATTCAAAATGTATCATAGAAATGCCAAATAATGCAATGGATTGTTTTGAAATTTCAGCAAACAATTGTAAATTTAATTCATCGAATGGAAGGCAATTTCAATACATGCTAATTAAGTGTTCGTTCGAATATAGTTCGCTTTCCCGATTTGCAAGGCATCTGGTTGAACAACCAGTAGTAGCTGTTTTATTAAAAAAGGGGGTTGGTAATGCAAAAAACGTCGGATATGCTCATAAAAACATACGGTAGTGCCGTGCATGGGATTAGTTCAACAACCATTACCATAGAGGTTGCCGTAGGCAAGGGAGTAAATTTTTTCATGGTGGGTTTGCCTGACAGTGCGGTAAAGGAAAGCCATCATCGCATAGAAACAGCCCTAAAGCAACACGGCCTAAAGATTCCCGGAAAAAAGATTGTAGTGAATATGGCGCCGGCCGATATCCGCAAAGAAGGCTCAGCGTATGACTTGCCCATAGGGGTAGGGATTCTCGCTGCCAGCGAACAAATCAAATCTGATAATGTCCATGAGTATATCATCATGGGCGAACTATCGCTTGATGGTGGGCTTCAACCCATCAAAGGGGCACTACCTATTGCTATACAGGCCCGCAAGGAAGGGTTTAAGGGTTTTATTCTGCCCGTTGATAATGCGAGGGAGGCTGCTGTAGTGAATAACCTGGACGTGCATGGCGTTAGCAACATCAAAGAGGTCATCGATTTTTTTAATGGTGACATTCAGCTGGAGAAAACCCAGATTAACACACGGGAAGAATTTTTTTCCCGGTTGGATGAATACGAATTTGACTTTTCTGATGTTAAAGGGCAGGAAAATATCAAACGAGCTTTCGAAGTGGCTGCCGCCGGAGGTCATAACTTGATTATGATTGGCCCACCCGGGGCAGGAAAGACCATGCTGGCGAAAAGATTACCGGGCATATTGCCACCACCGAGCCTATCCGAAGCACTGGAAACGACCAAAATCCACAGTGTGGCCGGCAGATTGGGTAAAAATGCTTCATTGCTGCCGGTAAGGCCGTTTCGCAGTCCCCATCACACTATCAGTGATGTTGCATTGGTGGGCGGCGGCTCATGGCCTCAGCCGGGAGAGATTTCGCTGGCTCACAACGGGGTGTTGTTTCTGGATGAGTTGCCTGAGTTTAAACGTACAGTATTGGAAGTGCTGCGCCAACCCCTTGAAGACCGGGTTATGACCGTAAGCAGGGCCAAGTTTTCTGTGGATTATCCTGCCAGTTTTATGCTGGTGGCATCAATGAATCCCTGCCCCTGTGGTTATTACAATCATCCTGATAAGGAGTGTGTTTGCCCGCCGGGCATGGTGCAAAAGTATCTCAACAGGGTTTCTGGCCCTCTGCTTGACCGGATTGATATTCACATTGAAGTTACTCCTGTGCCCTTCAGAGAATTGTCTGAAGCAAGGGAAGCAGAGAAAAGCAAACCCATCAGGGAAAGAGTTATCAAAGCCAGGGAAATTCAGGAAGATCGATACAAAGATCAGAATGGCATTTACTGCAATGCACAAATGACATCCAAACTGCTGCGGCAAGTTTGCCAAATTGACAATGCAGGAAGTCTTTTGCTCAAAACGGCCATGGAAAGGCTTGACCTTTCTGCCCGTGCTTACGACAGAATACTGAAAGTTTCCCGCACCATTGCCGACCTTGAAGGAAGCAAAGATATTCTGCCCGAGCATCTGGCCGAAGCCATTCATTATCGCAGCCTGGACCGCGAAAGCTGGGCCGGAAGCTGAATTTCTTATTTGATTTGATTCTAAATTAGAGGGTTGATGTGCAATTTACTGCCGGAAAGGCATTGTGTGTGATTTGGAATATTTACCTTAGCACTCAGATATAAACATATTACGCTATGATTCATCCCGGGAGTATTACCAAAATAAACATTAAACGAATATTATCTCTTGTTTTTCCTGTCTTTGCAGGATTGTTGATTTTTACCCACTGCAACACTGCAGAAAAATCAGAAGTAAAAACTGTCGTCTTGACCCAATTACAGGAAAAGACACTCAGATTTATTTCTCCTTTGCCTGAAAATGCTTTTACGGAAGGAATGAACCAGTCTGAAGAAATTATTGAGCTGGGAAAGATGCTATTTTTCGAGCCCCGCATTTCAAAAAGCGGCCTCATCAGCTGCAATACCTGTCATAATATGGCCACTTTTGGCGTGGATCAGTTGCCTGTTTCAGTTGGGCATGGATGGCAAAAAGGGCCGTTGAATGCTCCCACGGTGCTCAATGCCGCCCTGCATGACACACAGTTCTGGAACGGAAGGGCCAAAGATGTGGAGGAACAGGCAGGAATGCCTATCCTTGACAAGCTGGAAATGGCTGCCACTGAAGAACATGTTGTTGAGGTGCTCAGTTCTATGCCTGAATATGTGGAAAGGTTCAAAGCTGCATTTCCCGGTGAGGAGAATCCCCTTGTATACGATAATGTGGGTAATGCCATTGGGGCTTTCGAACGGATCCTTTTGACTGTTTCCCCATTTGATCATTATTTGAGAGGTGACGATGGAGCTCTTACCGAAAGACAAAAAGAAGGACTCCAAATGTTTCTTGATGCCGGTTGCCAGGCATGCCACAGGGGTGCTGCCATGGGGGGTGATATGTTTGCTTTTTTCCAGACTCCCAAAGAAAGAGAAACCGGGGTAGCCAACAAGGGGCGTTTTGATTTTACCCAAAGGGAATCTGACAAATACTTTTTTAAGGTACCCTCATTGCTAAATATTGCCAAAACCTATCCCTACCTGCACGATGGAAGTGTCTGGAGTTTAAAGGAAACCATTAATATTGTAGCCAAAGATATGCTCAACAAGGAGTTTACCGAAGAGGAGACTGCACTCATTGCTGATTTTCTGGAAACTTTAACCGGTGAAATCCCTGAATACGCGCTGAAGATCCCTGTTTTGCCCCCTTCTGAAGCCAATACTCCCAGGCCCCGGTTTGATATTTGATTTTTTCCGGTGTCGCAAACAACTTACAACCTGTTGGTTGCACAAACGTAGACCCACACATTGATCTCGTTCCCCGTTGGAAGGGTTACCGGGAGTTTAATCCGCAGGTATTCCCGGGGAACTTCCTCCCATTGGTCTGCAATGGTCAGTTCAGCAGCTGATATCTCAATGATGCATCCTTGTGTGAGGGCATTTACTTCAGGGATAAGATAAGGATAATCTTTGTCTGTTCTTTTCGTCCATCCTTTCAGCACAGCAGTGCTCAGTGGAGAGATTATTCTTCCGAAAAGTTGAAGCTGAATTGCGGGTTCAAGCAAAGTGCCGTAAACAAAAACCTTTTGCATGCTATTGGTTTTATCCTCCGGGAGAGCCATAATAGTCCTGAGATCCCCTTCTCTCCTTGATTTTTTCCAGTACTTCAGCTTTCTGCTTTTCAGTATAGCTTTGCCAGCCTGCCATTTCGTCCAGCGTACGATAGCAGCCTATACATATTCCATCCCGACTGATACATACGTCAATGCACGGTGATTTAATTCCTTTTCCTTTGAGCATTCTTTTTATTTTGAATGGTTGGTTAATGAGGTTTTTTAAGGCAATCCTTG